>CAZOOU010000117.1:0-4778 GCA_964581495.1 uncultured Haloferacaceae archaeon | reverse complement strand
GACATTCTCGAAGGCGACGAAGAAGAGCCCTTCGAGCGCGTCGACGACCAGACCACGCTCGTCCGCGGCGAGGTCAACATCCACGAGGTCAACGACGTGCTCGAAATTGATCTGCCGGAAGGCGAGGAGTTCGAAACGCTCGCAGGGTTCGTCTTTAACCGGGCGGGTCGGCTGGTCGAAGAGGGCGAGACGTTCGAGTACGACGGTGTCGAAATCGAGATCGAAGAGGTCGACAACACCCGCATCTTGCGGGCTGAAATCACTGTCACTGACGCCTACCCAAAAACTGCCGACGATGAGGAACCCGAGTTGAGCTAACGCGCAGAGTGCTCAAAACACCATCCACCGTCCTTCTCAGAGCACCCTCACACCAGCCACGTCAGGCCGGTGTAGAGGCCGTAAGCAATCGCGAACGAGCCAACCAGCGAGCCGACCCACGCCAACACGGTGTAGATCATTTTCCGTCGACTCACACCCGCGTTGCCTGCCGCATAGCCGCTGCCGACGATCGCGCTAACGATGATCTCGTTGAACGAGACGGGAATCCCGAAGGCGACGGCAGTCTGGGCGATCATAAACGAGGGAATCAGCGCGGCGATCGACCGACGGGGCCCAAGCGAGGAGTAGTCTTGGGCGATGGCTTTGATCATTCGGGGCGCGCCGGTCCACGAACCCAACAGCAAGCCGAACCCGCCGCCGGCCAAAATCGCCCACAGTGGGATCGCAACCTCATCGAGCAGCGGCACTAAAGGTCCAATCGCCAGCCCAACCTGACTGCCGCCGGCCGAAAACGCGACCAGTCCGCCAAGCACGAGCAGAAACCGGCGCTCGGCAGCAAGTCGGCCTTTCCGAAGGTCGACCCACAACACGAGCGCTGCGAGTGCTGCAAGCGCAAGCGAGACAACGATCCGCCCGCCAGCGAACCCGCCGAGATCACCGAGTGGAAGCCCTGCGCCGAGCGTGCCGGCAATCGAGCCCTGGCCGTCCGGCGGGCCCAGGAAGGCAAAGCCGATGTTGGCAACAAGTAGTCCGATCAGTCCACCCAACCCCGCGATGAGATGGTCCTCGCCGAACCGATCACCGCGGAGCAGCCGCGCGATACCGTAGGCAAGCCCACCGCCGACAAAGGGGGTCAGCACCCAGAGTGTGAGGATCTCGATGTATTTGGGCCACGCTGGTGCGCCACCCATCGCCAGCCCGACGCCGACGACCGCGCCAGTGACGGTAAAAGCAGTCGCGATCGGATACCCCGCGAAGACACCAATTGCCACCAGCACGGCGGCGGTCACCAGCCCGATAATCGCCGCACTCGCGGTGAGTGGCTCGCCGATGACCAGCTCGGTGCCGACGGCCTCAGTGACGTTCGCACCCTGCAAGACTGCGCCCAAAAAGCCGAGCACGCCGACGATCAGCCCCGCGCGCATCACCGAGATGGCGTTGGCCCCCACTGCGGGTGCAAACGGCGTCGACCCTGACGATCCTGCGCCGATAGCCCAGGCCATAAACAGACTGGCAAGTGCCGCAACGACGAACGTCAGTAGCGTCTCGATAGCGACCATGCTACTGGCTCACTCGCGGCGTTGTCCGTCTTCGTACCCCTCGCGGAGGCTCATAACGGTTCGGCGCATCAACAGATACCCAAAGATAACGAACACGAGTAGAATGACAATGAGCCCGAGGACGACAGGATCATCGAAGAGCCAAACGGCCATAGAGGGGCTACCGGCGGCCCATTCATATGCGTTTCGACGTGTCGACGGTCTCAGGCGGTGAGTTCGAACGTCTCGAACACCTCGCCGTCCGGCGTGACGAGTCGACCCTGCAGCCCACCGGCGACGGGTTCGAGCTCCATGTGGCCGGGTCGGTTCCCACGCGGTTGGGCGTGACTTCCTGGGTTGAGAAGCGGTAGCTCGCCGGTGAGATCCGCTGTTGGGCGGTGGCTGTGGCCAACGATCACGGCGTCGGCCTCGCGCTGTTTGCCGAAAAGCGAGAGCGCGGTGGTGCCACCGCGGACGGTGTGTGTCATCGCGAATCTGATTCCTTCGTACTCGACGGTGCGGGCGTTTGGTAGACGGTCCCTAATTCCGCTGTCGTCGTTGTTGCCGTAGACGCCTCGCAACGTGTCGGCTTCGGCCTCAAAGGCGTCGAGGACGGATTCGGTCATAAAATCGCCAACGTGGAGGACCACCTCGGCGGAGCGAACCGCCTTCAGCGTTCGGCCACGGAGGCGATGGCCGTCTCTGCTGTGTGTGTCCGAAACAACAGTGAGCATACCCAGCAGTATAGTCGACGCCTACTGAAAGCTGTCGGTCGGCGACAGGGCTTGGTCGGCGCTTAGTTGTTCATCGCCAGCGAGGCCAAGAGCGCTTCGAGCTGGACCTGCTCGTTTGCGCCCTCGGTGATCCGGTAGTCGGCCTCACCGATGCGTTCCATCAGCCGCACGGCGTCGCGCTCCGAGAGGTCGAACTCCCAGACAGAGCGATGCAGCTGGTCGATGATGTCGCCGCCGGCCATCCCCGTATCCGTGAGCAAGGTGTCGAGCGTCGCGCGCGATTTCGAGAAGTCGCCAGCGATTGCGTCGGTCACCATCGACTCGATCTCCTCGGGCCGGGCAGTTGAGGTAATCAGATAGACCGCCTCCTCGTCGACGACCTCGCCGGTGGTTGCGGCGGCCTGCAGGGAGTTGATCGCGCGGCGCATGTCGCTGCCCGCCGCATAGATGAGTGCCTCCCGGCCGTCTTCGGTAACTTCGATACCTTCGGCAGCCGCAATCTCGTCGATCTGTGCGCCGACGGCCTCGTCCGCCAGCGGCGAAAACCGAAAGACGGCACACCGCGACTGGATCGGGTCGATGATTTTCGACGAGTAGTTACAGGAGAGAATAAACCGGGTGTTGTCCGAAAACTGCTCCATCGTCCGGCGGAGCGCTGACTGGGCGTCAGATGTGAGGGAGTCGGCTTCGTCAAGGAAGATAATCCGGTAGTCGAAGCCGCCGAACGACGACCGGGCGAAGTTCTTGATCCGGTCTCGGACGACGTCAATGCCGCGCTGGTCGGAGGCGTTGAGCTCCAGGAAGTTCCCCCGCCAGTCGTCGCCGTACACCTGGCGGGCAATGGCGGTCGCGGCGGTTGTTTTGCCGATGCCGGCGCGGCCCGAAAACAGCAGATGCGGCAGGTCTCGCTGGTCGATGTAGCTTTGGAGGCGTTCGACGATATCGTCTTGGCCCTTGATGTCGTCGAGCGTCTGGGGTCGATATTTTTCGATCCAGATCTCTCGGCCCGGCTCGGCCTCACTTGCGTCGTCGCTCATACCGGGACAAGCGGTCGGTGGCTCATAAACGCCCCGAGACTTCCCTGTCGACCCGTCGGCTTTTATCGGCTCGCTGTCCTACCTCGGGTATGAACGTTACAGTCGAGGTCGTCGGCGAGGGCTCGACGGAGGTGACCGTCGACGACGGGGCCACCTACGCCGATCTCGTCGCCGCGGTCGACCGCAGCCCCCAGGAGGTGTCGGTGCTCGTCGATGGCTCGCCCGTCCCCGAAGACCAGCCAGTCGAGGCCGCACACGTCCAGGTGTTGCGGCTGATCAAAGGCGGCTGAGCCGCAGTAGCCTTTTTAATAATTGCTTCCCCACTGCCGATATGTATTCGAAGCCGACGGATCTCTCCGTTGAACTCCCGAACGGCGGCGTCGGACCGGACCCTCTGCGGCTCGACGCGCTGGACGCCGAGTTTGTCGTCCTGTTGTTCCAGCGTGACGTTCTGTGTAGTAACTGTCGAAGCCAGGTCCAAGAAATCGCCGCCCGCTACGAGGAGTTCCGCGCGCGCGACACGGTTGTCGTCTCGGTGCTGCCCGACTCGAAAGAGCGGGCCGCCGAGTGGGCCGCCAGCTACGAGTTGCCGTTTCCGGTCGTCGCAGACCCCGAAACCCGGACGGCCGACCGCTTCGGCCAGCCCGTCCGATTCGGCTTTCTCGGCGAACTCCACAACCTCCTTGGGCGGATGCCGCTGGCAGTGATTATTGATCTGCGGGGCGAGGAACCACGGCTGGTCTACTCACACGTCGGCACCTCGCCGTCGGACCGACCGACCGTCGAGGGGCTGCTGTTGGAACTCAATCACAAACGCAAATCCAATACTGACGAGTGAGCCTCCGAATTCGGCCTGCTGGCCCCGACGACCACGTCGACATCATGCGTATTTTCGACGGCGCGCTGCTCGAAACCGACCCCGACCGGATTCGGAGCCAACTAACCGACGGCAGTGGCTGTCTACTCGTCGCCGAGACCGACGGACGGCTGGTTGGTGCGGTCGGCGTTATACACGCCGCCGAAACAGGCGACGTGCCACCAGCCTACCGCGAGACAGCGTATCTATCGGCGATTGCGGTTCGTCGCTCACGACGCGGCCAGGGCGTCGGCCACGCGCTGATCGAGGCTGCCGCCGAGCAGGCCGCCCCTCGGCCGTTGTCGGCGACGTTCGACGAGCGCGTGCGGCCGTTTTATACGGCGTGTGGATTCGAGATCGACCGACGGAAGGGTCGACTGTGGGGTGTACGAACGGCAGACACAGCCGACTGAATCGCCAACGTTAGGCCGCCGGCTCCCTGAGAGTGGTGTATCATGGGTTCCGGCAAAGACAAATATTATAATCGAGCCAAACAGCAGGGCTACCGGTCGCGGGCGTCGTTCAAGCTCAAACAGCTCGACCGCGAAACCGGCCTCTTTGGGCCCGGCAACACCGTGGTCGACCTTGGAGCCGCACCCGGTGGCTGGCTCCA
>CAZOOU010000116.1:0-4833 GCA_964581495.1 uncultured Haloferacaceae archaeon | reverse complement strand
GGCCAGGACAACCAACCGGATACAGCTGAAAACGGACAGAGCAATGCATCGGACGATGCGGGCACCGGCCAAGAAACCGCTGGTAACAACGGTGGCCAGGACCGCGACGAGTCTCCCGGTAACAGCGGTTCGGACACCTCCGGTGGTAACGGCGGTGCTGGCGGCAACGGCGGTAACGGTGGCGGCCCACCGTAATCCATCACTACGGATTACAACCAACTGACACACGGTGCGGTTCGACTTGAAATCACACACATGCTGGTGCCGGGCAACCACCAGCAGCAACACATCCGGGCAGCAACCGAGGCACCCTCCCGCTCCGTTCGGCGGCAACCGAACGGGCGACACTCGCCTGCGGATTTCGCGACGCAGTGTTGCTGATTTTTCTTGCGAGGCACTATACACTGAGACGAGAGTCGACCGGTCGACGTTACGAGCTTCAGTGGGAGTGACACAATGACAGAGAGGAAAACAACTAAGTATATGTCACACGTTATCACGAACCAGTATGGCCTCAGCACAGAGCACTGATGACGAGTTGTTCGACGAGTTCCTTTCGACAAACGGGCACGAAACCGATCCAGCAGGCTGGAACGAGTCGTATAACAAAAAGCAGTGTCCCGACTGTGGCGGCCTTCACGACGACGACGCCCAACGGTGTGGCGTCTGTGGCTGGAGTCCCGACTGGTAGTACTGTCTTCGCTTTGCAGCTGGTTTCTGTGGTTTTATAGCGTCGACGCCCGCGAGCCGAAGTCACGTTGTTTATCAGGAGGGGACACATGTAGGTGGTACAATGAGTACCACGGACGCAGAACTCACCCGCCTTTTCGGTGGTCCCGGCAGCGGGAAGACGACTGCTCTCCTCGACCGTGTCGAAGAGATTCTCGAAGCCGACGACGTTGAGCCTCGTGACATTCTGGTCGTGTCGTATACCCGTGCGGCGGCTGCCGAAATCCGCGAACGGCTCGCCGAGCGACTCGAGACGTCGCCTCGCGAACTGCAGGGCAACGTCTGTACGATGCACGCCAAAGCCTACGAACTGTTGGATCTCTCTCGCGGCGATGTTGTCGGCGAAAACGACAAAGAAGCGTTCTGCGAGGAGCACGGCCTTGAGTACGAAGACGAGTACCAAAGCGGTGGCCGCCGAACCGCACGGTCGACGACGATCGGCAACAAAATCATCTCGACGAGCCAGTGGCTCCAGCGAACCCGCCGCGAGGTCAGCGACTGGTACGACGTCCCCTTCCAGTGGAACGTCGAAGAAGTCCGACTCCCACCGGAGATCGACCCGAACGCCCAAGAGGGCAACAAGTACACTCCCACCTGGACGGCCGACGACGATCGCGTCGACATCCCGGAAGCGATCCGCGCCTGGCGCGCATATAAAGGAGACCACGGCCTGGTGGGGTTCGCCGATATGCTTGAACGTGTCGCCCAGCGTTCGCTGTTGCCCAGCGTCGACTACTTAGTTATTGACGAGTTTCAGGATATCACGACCCTCCAGTACGAGGTGTTCGAAGAGTGGAAACCCCACATGAGCCAGGTGCTCATTGCGGGCGACGACGACCAGGTCGTCTACGCCTGGCAGGGAGCAGACCCTAACCTCCTGCTTGATGCCGACCGCGACGAAGACGTGGTGCTGCCGAACTCCTACCGGCTTCCCTCTCGCATTCTGAACGTCGTCAACCAGGAGATCCGGCATATCGACAAGCGCCAAGAAAAGGACCTCAAACCCCGCAAAGAGGGCGGCGTCGTCGAGGGTGTCGAAAACGCCTCGATGCTCGAACTCGTCCGCAACGTTCGGTACACCGTCCAGGAGGACGACGGCAGCGTCATGGTGTTGTTCCGGGCGCGCTACCAGCTGTTTCAGTTCATCGAGGAGTTCATCGACGAGGGAATTCCGTTCAAAGCCCTCACCGACCAGCGACTCTGGACCGACCGGCTGGTCGACTACGTGCGGGCGATCGAAGCTTACGATGCCGACGAGGATCTAACGCTTCTGCAGGGTCGGCGGCTGGCTGACATGCTCCAGACCTCCGCCTTTGGCTCCAACGAGCGAGACGAGTTTTACGACTTCCTTGAATCAAAGGAAGACGACGCTGACACCGAGGATCTCACCGAGATTCCGCTCGCACCCGAGGATGTCAAGAACTTCGCACCGTTCATTCCCGACCGCACGTCGGCCAGCGATATGGTCCGGAAGGTCACGAGCTTCCAGCGCAAATCGATCAACGCCTACTTCGAGGGCGACTATCACGGCCAAGACCCGAATCTCGTCCGTGTCGGCACCATCCACTCCGCGAAGGGTCGTGAAGCCGACCACGTTTTTGTGGGGACGGACCTCACCGAGAAGGTCGTCGAACAGATCGCCGCCACGGTCACCGGCCACGAAGAGAGCGTCGACCAGATCGATGACGACGACCTACCTGACGAAGAGTTTACCAAACGAACGGATCCGGTTCCACTGCTGACTGACAACGAACGCCGGGTGTTTTATGTCGGCATGAGCCGAGCCCGCGAGCGGCTCGTGTTGCTCGAAAACCTGATCGACGGCGCGCCGACCGTCCCGATCAGCGTCCTGCTCCACAATGAGATCCGCGAGGAGCCGGTCGACGAGCTGCTTGCGGCCGCCCAAGAGCCGCCGGCCGACGAGGCCCCCGAACCCGAGCCGTGAGCACTCCTCCCGACACCGATCGTGGGTCGGGACTCGCTGCCGTCCGCTCGGCCGTCGATGAAGCTGGTGCGATCGGCTTTCTGCAGGTCGACCGCGGTCGAACGCCCAGTAGGCGGTACCTAACCCGCCAGCAGGGACCGGATCGGGAAACTGCCGTACTGTTTTGTCCAGGAGACGACAGCCAGCCACCGGAGGCGATCTACTGTGTGCCGAACGATGTCGCCGCAGTAGCCGAACCGCCTACCGCTACCGACGATTCAGTCGGCTGGCAGATCGTCGGCCGCCCCCCGACGACGCCGACCGGCCAGCAGGTTCAGGCCCTTCTCGCCGACCGAGTGGGCGAGCCGGGCGACCGACCGCTGCTTGTTCCGCGTGATTTGCCCCACGACACTGCTGTCTTTCTGCAAGAAGCTGGCTACACGTTGCAGTCGACGGCTGCCGTTCGCACTGCGAGAGCCACTAAAACCCAGGCCGAACGCGATTGTTTGACGGCTGTCCAGGCGGCTGCCGCCGACGGGATGGCCCGTGCGGAGACAGTGCTGGCGGCCAGCGACCACGACGACGGGCTGGTCTTTGAGGGTCGACCGCTCGCTGGCGACCAACTCAGACGAGCGATCAACACCGAACTCGCGTCGCTCGGCGTGTCACCGGCCGACAACACCCGAATCACCGCGCCCACCGTGGGGCCGACCGACCAGTTGCCGCAGGGCGAACCGATCTGTATCCAGCTCGCGCCGCGCGGGCCCCAGGGGTATCACGCCCACCTCACCCGCACGTTCGTCGTCGACAGCGACGGTGGCTGGGAGCGGCGGGCGGCCGTTGCAGCAGAAGCTGGCCTGCGGGCCGCAGCCCGACAGATCGAACCCGGCGTCGATGTATCGACAGTCGAAGGTGAGACGGTCGCCGAAATCGGAGCCTACGGCTTTGCTGTGGCCGCCGAGACCGACAACTCACAGGCGCGGGCGACCGCAACCGTCCACGGGGTCGGTTTGTCGACGCACGAACAACCGGCTCCCGGAACCCAAAGCACGCTCCAGGCCGGTTCAGTGATTGCTATCGAAGCTGGCGTCGTCGACCCGACTGCAGGTGCGATTCGACTGGGGACGCTTCGAGCCGTCACAGAGGAGGGGAGTGTGCGGCTTGCGTCGTTTCCGGTTTCGCTGACACCGACCGAGCGGCCAGCTTCGGCTGACTCGGATCGGACGTGATCGGTCCGTTATGAGGACAGTTCAGTCAGCTGGAGGGCTTCGCGGATATGGTATCTGGTCTGGCTGTGTTCGGCGGCTTCGAGCGCCTCTTGGAGGTGGGTCTCGACACTGCGTTTCCGTTCGGATTGGGGACTCATGTAACTCGATATATTGTTTTGTAATATAATTATTTTTCTTTTACTCATTGGTAGCCACCGCCTACCGTTCGTGTTCCGTCGACGTTTCGGTGTCAGTAGGTGTCGACGGCTCGCTCCGGAACCGTGCCGGAAGCAGTCCGGCAAGGAGTTTCGTGGCGATGGTTCGGGGGTCCATGAGGTAGTAGGGGACGACGACCATCGCCACCGCAACGCCGACCAGCGCCAGGCCCATCGTGGTTTCGCCGGCCAGTAGTTGGTTGACGCCGAAGTTCGCCACCGGGATTGCGAAAATAAGGGTTCCAAGCAGACTGAGCAGATCGAGAATACCGAGTCTCATCGGATCTGTATATCGCGCGGTCGACCAAAAACACGCCGACACCGAGCACAACCGCTTTTTGCGTGTGTCGACTCTCTTGGGTATGTTCACCGGAATCGTCGAAACTGCGGGCGAAATTGTGGGGATCGAAGACGACGCGGGTGGCCGCCGGCTCCGTATCGAAGCTTCAGGGCTTGATGATATTCACCACGGTCAGTCAATCAGCGTCAGTGGTGTCTGTCTCACCGTCGAAACGTTCGAGCGGGGCGATCCAGGCTGGTTCGAGGTGTTTCTGGCCGCCGAAACAGTCGACAAAACGTATCTCGGCGATGTGTCGGTCGGCGATTCGATCAACGTCGAACGGGCAATGGCCGCCGACGGTCGGTTCGATGGACACGTGGTCCAAGGCCACGTCGACACCGTCACCGCAATCACTCACATCGAACAGGTCGGCGACGACTGGCGGTTTACCTTCGAGCTGCCCGACGGCTACGGCCA
>CAZOOU010000115.1:0-4905 GCA_964581495.1 uncultured Haloferacaceae archaeon | reverse complement strand
ACGTCTCGGGGTCGATGCGCGAGAAGAAACGCGAACTCGTCGAGCGCACGCTGACCCCGATGGACTGGTATCTAACGGGCAAGTACGACAACGCCGAGTTCCACTACATCGCCCACGATGCGGACGCCTGGGAGGTCGACCGCTCGGAGTTCTTTGGAATTCGCTCCGGTGGGGGAACCCGAATTTCATCGGCCTACGAACTCGCCGCCGAGATTTTAGAGGAGTACCCCTTCAGCGAGTGGAACCGGTATGTGTTCGCCGCCGGGGATTCGGAAAACTCCTCGAACGACACCAAAGACCGAGTGATCCCACTTATTCAGGAGATTCCCGCAAACCTCCACGCGTACGTCGAAACCCAGCCCGGCGGGACGGCGATCAACGCCACCCACGCCGAGGAGGTCGACCGTGCGCTCGGCCGTGAGGGGAACGTCGCTGTCACGCGTGTCAGCAGCCCCGACGACGTTGTCGACGCGATTTACGAGATTCTCAGCACCGAAGACGCTGAGGGAGATTCACAATGAAAGACGAACGACTGGACGCCAGACGGATCGCCGCCGGGCTCGACGAGCCCGTCAAAGAAGCCGCCGCACTGGCACACAAACTCGGGCTCGATCCCTACCCGGTGAACTACTGGATCGTCGACCACGACGAGATGAACGAACTGATCGCCTACAGCGGCTTTCAGGACCGGTACCCACACTGGCGGTGGGGGATGGCCTACGACCGCCAACAGAAAAAAGACCAGTTCGGGATGGGCAAGGCCTTCGAGATTGTCAACAACGACAACCCGAGCCATGCCTTCCTCCAGGAGTCGAACACGATGGCCGACCAGAAGGCCGTCATCACCCACGTCGAGGCCCACGCCGACTTCTTCGCCAACAACAGCTGGTTCGGCCTCTACAGCGATCGTGGGGCCGCGGGCGGCGATCCGGATGCGGCGGCGATGCTCGAACGCCACGGCGAGGCCATCGGCCGCTATATGGACGACCCCGACATCGAACGCACTGACGTCGAGCGGCTGATCGACGCCGTGCTCTGTATCGAAGACACCATCGACCAACACCGCCCGCTGGCCGCGGCCGACATCGACGACGAAGACCATGATATTGACGAGATCAGCGACAAGCTCGACCAGCTCGGGCTCTCCGAAGACGTTCGCCAGCAGGTCTTCGACGAGGAGTGGCTCGAAGACAGAGCCGAGGCCGACGACGCCGCTGGGATCGACGACCCACGGCTCGACGTGATCGCCTTCCTTCGAGATCACGGCAAACGCTACGATCCCGACGCCGGCAAAGCAATCGACCGCGAAGAGTGGGAGACGGACGTGATCGAACGCCTCCGTGAGGAATCCTACTACTTCGCCGCCCAGAAGATGACCAAGATCATGAACGAGGGGTGGGCCGCCTACTGGGAGTCGCTGATGATGGGCGACGAACGGTTTGCGGGGACGGACGAGTTCATCACCTACGCCGACCACCAAGCGCGGGTGCTTGGCTCGCCGGGGCTCAACCCGTACAAACTGGGCAAAGAACTCTGGGACCACCTCGAAAACACGACCAATCGGCGAGAAGTTGCCGACAAGTTGCTCCGCGTGGAGGGAATCACGTGGCGCAACTTCGGTGACACGGTCGACTTCGAGACGGTCGCCGCGCTGCTCCGTCCCGACCCTGTCATCGCTGGCGTCTCGACTGACCGCCTCGACGAGCTGGCAACGATGGCCGACGAGGGCGACCAGCGAGTCGACAGCGAGGCACTCAGTCGGGCGGTTGCCACTCACAACGGCGAGCTCGACGAAGACGATCCCGAGGCAGTTGATGTCGACCGCTACCCTTGGAAAGTGCTCACATATGAGGGGTTGGCCGAACGCCACTACTCGCTGGCAAAGCGGCAGAACCGCGGCTTTCTCAAGGGGATCGACCGCTCGGAGCTCGAACAGATCGCTCGGTATATGTTCGATGACGAAAAGTACGCAACCGTCGAGGAGGCGATCGCGGACGTCGACTACACCGCGGGGTGGAACCGAATGCGGGAGGTCCGTGAGAGCCACAACGACGTGACGTTCATCGACGAGTTCCTGACCGGCGAGTTCGTGTTGAACAACAACTACTTCACCTACGAGTATTCGCATGCCGGCAGCGAGTACCGGGTGGCGAGCACGGCCGCCGAGGACGTCAAAAAGAAACTCCTGTTGCAGTTTACCAACTTCGGCAAACCCTCGATTGCGGTGTACGACGGCAACTTCCAGAACCGAGGCGAACTGCTGTTGGGCCACCGCTACAACGGCGTCGAACTCGATTTCTCGCAGGCCAAAGACACGCTCGAACGCGTCTACGAACTGTGGGGTCGACCAGTGAACCTGATGACGATCCGCACTGAGTACGACGACCACGAGCTAGAGGTCGCCCGCCGGCGCGGTCGAGAACCCGAGGGCACCGAGACCGGGGTTCGGATTCGGTACGACGGTTCGGAGTTCGCGGAGTACGATCTCAAAGCCGAACTCAAAGACGCTATCGAGGCCAGCGAAGTCGACTACGACACCAAACCCGACGAGTGGCTGGCGTAGGCCGACCGCTGTGCTGAGATAAACGAATACGCCGCCTACTCCTTACTCCTCTAACAGCCAGCCGAACCGTTTTTCCCAAAAGGCCTCATCTGGTGGCTTTTTGCTCCGGCCGTGGGTTTTCCGATCGCGGATCTGCCGTTCGATCACCTCGCGGGCTTCATTGAGGGCGTGGCTCGCGCCGTAGCCCTCTCCGGAAGCGATGTAGAGCCCGTTGTCGGTATGCAGGCGAATCCGGGCCAACAACAGCGGCGTCCCGCGGAGTTTCTCGTCGTGGGCTTGGAGATGGATTTTTGCATCCAGAATCGTCATCGAGTGGTCTCGGTCGTCGAACCGGTCGACCATCTCGACGATATCGTCGTACTGCATGTCGTCGAGCAGATCGCTGCCGTACAGTTGGACCGCCCGGTTGCCGCCTGCTTCCCATGTGAGTGTGTCGAGAATATCGGTCTTGGTGAGAATACCGAACGGCTCGCCGTTCTCGGTGACGACAAGCGACGCGCCGCCGAGTTCATCCATCGCTTCGACGGCCTGCTGGAGCGGTTGGTCGGGAGAGATCGTCCGCACCGGCTCGGCCATGAGGTCTCGAACGGGCACCGACAGTACGCGGCCGAGTTCGCCCTGTCGCTCGCCGTAGCCACCGCCGCGCGTGCGACCAGCGCGGTCGGCCACATCGCCGCCATAGGAGTCGACGGCGTCGACGTTCCCGCCCTGGCTTTTCGTCTCCGGTCGAACCGTGAACTCGGTGATATCATACAGGCTCACAATCCCGACTGCCTCGCCGTTTTCGACCACCGGGAGATGTGTGATGCGATTTTCTCGAAAGCGGTTGACTGCCTGGCCGAACGTTGAGTCCGGATCAAGGGTGACGAGATCAGCGGTGTACGCATCTCGGACGGTTACTGCGTCGAGAAACGGCTCGACCTTTGTGAGGATCGCGTCGACGGTGACAACACCGACCAGCGCCGTGCCGTCGAACACGGGAAGGAGGCGAGCGTCGCTGTCAAGCATGAGTCGTGCGGTTTTCCGAATGTCCTCATTCGGGGTCAATCGAGGAACGTGCCGCAGCAGCGACTGGAGTTTCTGGTTCGGTTGGTGATGTGAGGTCGCCAACTGCCGTCTGGTCACGATCCCTTCGAACTCCTCGCCGTAGACAACGACGCCTTTCGTTGCGGGGTCCGAAAAGACGCCGACGAGTTTCGAGACCGTTGTCTCGGGGTCCAGTTGTTCGTAGTCGTCAGAAACGATGTCTTCGATATCCATAGTTCACTCCGTGGTCGAGCCGCCGGATGACGGTCGACCGTTCTGGCTGTTCGATCAGTGTGTACAAGCCTTTGGTGGCCACCGTCGGTGTCTGGATTGTATACGCGACTTTTCGGCCACTCTGTGGAATACAACTGGTCGACAGATCCGGCAACCAGATACTGTACGACCGGACGGTCCCGCTGTGAACTCCATCGAGCAAACTCAGCGCATCGCGTGAGCCGTCTCCGGGTCGGCCTCGTCGACGCCCGTGATTTCGAACCGTGCGCCGCTTTCGTTTGCGTTGGTTGCTCGAATCTGCCAGCCGTGGGCGTCGACGATCCGCTCGATGATCGCCAACCCAAAGCCGGTGCCCTGGGTGTTCGTGGTATACCCTGTCTCGAATATTTTATCTATTTTGTCGTCCGGAATCGGCTCGCCGTCGTTTTCGACGTAGAAGCCGGCCGCCGAATCGAGCGCGCCGACAGTGATCGTCACTGAGTCGCCGCCATGCTCGATGGCGTTTCGAAAGAGGTTTTCGAACACTTGGCCCAGCCGAATCCGATCAGCCATAATCCGGACGTTTGTGTCGACGGCGAGGGTGGCGTTTTGCTGGTCGATATTGTTCCAACTCGACCGGGCGACTGTTTCGAGTGCGACCGGTTTGGTGTCGTTGATTGCTTGGCCCTCGCGGGCGAGCGTCAGCAGGTCGTCGATCAGTGCCCCCATGCGATCCAACGCGCGGGCAACGGTTTCGAGCTCCTCGCTGTCGGACTGTTCGCGCTCCATCTCGAGATAGCCGTCCGCAACGCTCAGGGGGTTTCGGAGATCATGCGAAACGATCGACGCAAAGCGTTCGAGTCGCTCGTTGGTCCCTCGCAGGTCGAGTTCTCGCTGCTTCCGTTCGGTGATATCGTGTGTGAAGCCGGCGACTCTGACGACCGCCCCCGTCTCGTCGACGATCGGCTCGGCGTGTGATTCGACCCATCTCGGCGGCTCGGTCTGGAGTCGATACTCGACGTGTCGTGCCTGCCGTCGACAACCGAAAAAGAATCCAGCGACCAAGAAATCCAGTTGGGAGTAACCAGTGACTACGCGTCGTC
>CAZOOU010000114.1:0-4925 GCA_964581495.1 uncultured Haloferacaceae archaeon | reverse complement strand
GCGGTCTGTTTCGACATGATCGCAAACCCCGTGATGACGCGGGGCCACGCGAGATCGACCGTCGACCGGAGTCGCTCGCGTTCGATGACACCTGCGCGGTCGAGAAGGCTGGCGATCCAGCCGAGCAGCCCGGCAAGCAACACACGCAGTCGGGCCAGCAGGTCGACCATTCGATTCGATGTTTCGACGCTCGGTGCTTGCGTCTTTGGATTCAGCCAGCAGCCTGTCGTCAGCTACGGACCGTAAGTCGCTTCCCGTAACACCCCAGAGTACCAGTCATGAATCCCGACCAGTGGCGAACGTATCTCGTGACACAGCAGACGCTCTCGGCTGATCGCTCGACCGTCGAGATAAGCGAGGCGGCCATCGAGGGCGGCGTCGACGCCATCCAGCTCCGCGAAAAGGAGATGGACGCCCGGAGTCGCTACGAACTGGGCCAAGAGCTCAGAGAGCTCACCGACGAGGCGGGCGTCGACCTCATCATCAACGACCGGATCGATCTCGCTCGCGCCATCGACGCCGACGGCGTCCATCTCGGCCAGTCGGATCTCCCAATCTCGGTCGCCCGCGAGCAGTTGGGCGACGACGCCATTATTGGCGCGTCCGTGTCGACGGTCTCGGAGGCCCGCCTGGCGGCGATCACCGGCGCGGACTATCTTGGCGTCGGTGCGATCTACGGCACCACCTCGAAACCCGAGGCCCCCACCGCTGACGATGGGCTCGGGCTCGACACCCTGGCGGATATCATCCAGACAGTCAAGATCCCGGTGGTGGCAATCGGCGGCATCACCCCTGCAAACGCGGCCGAACCCATCGCTGCGGGCGCAACCGCTGTCGCGGTCATCAGTGCGATCACTGCCGCCGAGGATCCAGCCGAGGCTGCCCGAGAGCTTTGCACAGCTGTCGAGGGAGACGGCGTCGACGCGGATACGGCGGCGGACTCGGACGCCGAGGCGGAGGCCGCCGATGACTAACACGCCGGACTGCTCGCCGGCCGCGCTGGCCGACTCGCTGTCGGCGATCCGCGAGACCGAGCCACTGGTCCAGCATCTCACCAACGAGGTCACGAAAAACGATCTCGCCAACATCACCCTCCACTGGGGCGCGCTGCCGGTGATGGCCGATGCACCCGACGAAGCCCCAGAGATGGCCGAGTTGGCGGGTGCAATCCTCTTGAATACGGGCCGAATGAGCGAGACGAACATCGCCGCGCTCCACAACGCAGGTAAAGCCGCCAACGAGCTTGGCGTGCCGGTCGTGCTCGATCCCGTTGGCGTTGGCGCGACACCAACCCGAACCGAGGTCGTCGAGAGCCTTCTGGAAACGGTCGACTTCGCGGCGATCAAAGGCAACTACGGCGAGATCAGCGCGCTGGCGGGCGTTGAAGCCGAGGTCAAAGGCGTCGAATCCGTCGGCGACTACGACGAGATCGCCGACACCGCCCGTGCGCTCGCCGACTCGACCGGCGCGGCTGTCGTCGCCTCCGGGGTGACTGATGTGGTTGCCTCGGCCGACGCCGCCTATCGCGTCGAGTCGGGCCACGAGATGATGGGCGAGGTCGTTGGCACGGGCTGTATGCTCGGCAGCACAGTTGCGACCTTTTGCGGCGGCGTCGACGACTCGCTGACCGCGGCGCTCCACGCCACGCTCGCCTTCGGGCTGGTCGGCGAGCGCGCGGCCGACATTTCGCACAACGGGCCGGCAAGCTACCGGACGAACTTCTTGGATTCGGTCTGGAACTTCACGCCTGAGGCGGCCGAAGAACTCACTGTCGACCCGGCCGACCGTGTTGACCGCGCTGAGTAACAGTTACTGATTGGTCGGCGGTAGACATATTAGCCTTCATATACGTTTCTGTGTATGGGTTCGCTTCGTCGACAGCTGTCGGTGCTGTTTGGGCTGTGGGCCGTCGGGACGGCAGCTCCGCCAGTGAGCTATCTGCTCGCTGGACCGTTTGTCGGCTCGGTTGGGATCGGTGAGGGGCTGGTCGTTGCCACTCTCTTTGCCGGCGGGACGGCCGGTGCCGTGGCTGGACTGCCGACCGACGGGCTTGCCGACCGGTTCCGATCGGGCACCGAGTTGGGTGTTCCAATGCTGCTTGCTGCCGGCACGTTGCTTGTTGCGTTGCCTTTCAGTATTCTTCACGGTGTCCTCCCGGCCGTTCCGTTCGCTCTCGGCGGTACACTCGGTTTTCTCGCTGCGTTTCTCATCGGCTATGTCGCCGACCAAGCCGTCATCGACCGGAGCCGTACAACAAGCGACCGGCGGCTCGTCTGGCAGGCCCGAAAACGTCCGGAGGCAGGCTGGTTTCGGGCGATGCGACTCGCTGGCGTCCTCGCTGCGTTCGGTGTGGCGGTACTCGTCTGGAGAGCCGACGCGGTGGTGCTTGCAGGCTTTTGGATACTCGTCGGTCTGCTACAGATCGCACTGCTCGTTTTGACCCGTCGACGACGACGGTACGAACTCACTGATGCTGGACTGATCACCGTCTTCGGCCACCTGCCATGGGATGAGTTCGAGGGGTACGAACTCACCGACAGCGCGCTCGTACTGTACGGCACTCGCTGGCCGTTCGGGACGATTGCCTACGACCGCGGGAGCATCGATAATCTCGAGTCGGTCCGTGAGTTGGTCGACCAGCAACTTCCCGAACAGCCGAGCACGGCGGCGGAGCTATCGGTCGTAGAGCAGTTCCGTCGGCTGCTTTCTTCCTGAGTCGGTGGCTTAGACGTTCTCGATAGTCGGCGGCGACAACGGCTCGCCGATGGCGGCGGCCGCATGGTCGACTGGATCGTTTTTGACGCGTCTCGGCCGCCTTCTTGCTGACTCTGCGATGAGGGTTTTGTAGTAGTCGTCTGCGTCGTTCATAGGGGAATCAGGTGCCCGTGGCACGCAGTACCATGCACGTCGGCAGCCGAAATAAATCGATGGAGTCGACGGGAGTGGCGAGTTTCTACTACGCTGAGTAGTCGGCGCCTACCGCGTCGACTGTTTCCAGGTTCGGAGGTCGACGATCTCGCCGTCGATCTCTGTGGGGTCGGCCTCGCTGGCGACCCACAGATACATCGGTGCGATGTCGGCTGCGTCTCTGGCCTTCTCGATTCCTGTGAGATCGGTTGCGACGAGTCCCGGGTCGACAACACAGACTGGTTGATCGAGGTCGACTGAAAAACCACGGGCGAGAGCCTCGGCGGCGGCTTTCGAGACGGCGTAGCTACCCATACCCTCCTTGGCTTTGCGGGCGACACTCCCCGAAGGGATCAACACCCGGGCCTCGGCGGCCAGCTGTGGAACCGCTTCTTTGATCGTCGTAAACACGCCGCGGACGTTGGTTGCCATCGTCTGGTCGAACTGCTCGTAGGACTCCTCGTCGAGCGGCATCTCGCCGGGTGTGCCGTGATTGATTGCCGCGTTGGCAACGACCACGTCGACCGTGCCGCCTCGCTTTGCGGCATGCTCAAACAGTCGCTGAACGTCGGACACCGCACAGACGTCGGCCGCAATCCCCGAGACGCGGTCGTGGGCTGCGTTGAGTTCGTCGACCGTTGTGTCGACACGGCTTTTCTCGCGGCCACAGATTACGACCTGCGCGCCGGCCGCGGCAAATTCGTCGGCGACTGCACGTCCAATCCCGCGGGTGCCACCAGTGATCACTACCGTTGTGTCGTCCATACCAACACATGGACTCGGTCGACCCTAAAGCTACGGCGTACGTGGGCCTGATCAAGCTTAGAGCTACGGCGTACATGGGCTCGGTCGACTCTCTGGCGACGATGTCAGTCAGTCGAAGTCCGTTGTTTTATACTCGTGTCGAACCTATTTGTGGTATACATGGTCACCGCCTCCGATGGAGACAGCGAAACACACGGCGGCAACGAAGGACGATACGATAGCGACCTCTCGACGGTCGCTGGCGACGACATTGTCGTCATCGGTAGCGGCTTTGGCGGGCTGTCGACCGCCTGTTATCTCGCCGACGCCGGGGCGAACGTGACGGTACTCGAAAAAAACGAACAGCTCGGTGGCCGCGCGAGCCGGCTCGAACGCGACGGCTTTACGTTCGATATGGGTCCATCGTGGTATCTCATGCCCGACGTCTTCGAGCGGTTCTTCGGGCATTTCGGCAGGCAGCCCGACGACTACTACTCACTGTCGCGGCTCGATCCACACTACCGGATCTTCTTCAAAGACGGCGATCAGGTCGACCTCCTGCCGGATGTCGAGGCCAACAAAGAACTCTTCGAGCAGTACGAACCCGGCGCGGGCGAAGCCTTAGAACGGTATCTCGACAAATCGGAGTACACCTACAACGTCGGAATGGAACACTTCGTCTACGAGGATCGCCCACGGCTGCGTGATTATGTGGATCTTGACGTGTTGCGCTACTCGTGGGGGCTCTCCCTGCTTGGCAAAATGCAGGGCCACGTTGAGGGCTACTTCGAGCACCCCAAACTCCAGCAGATCATGCAGTACACGCTCGTCTTTTTGGGTGGCGCGCCGACCAACACGCCCGCGCTCTACAACCTGATGAGCCACGTGGATTTCAATATGGGCGTCTACTACCCCGACGGCGGGATGGGCGCAGTGGTCGACGGCATCGTCGAGATGGCCGAAGAGTTGGGCGTCGAGTTCGTCACCGACCAGCCCGTCACCGAAATCGCCGGTCGCAAAGGGGCGTTTGCCGTCCGCACAGCGCACGGCGAGGAGTATCTCGCGGATCGAGTCGTCTCGAACGCTGACTACGCCCACACCGAACAGGAACTCCTGCCGCCCGAAAAACGCCAGTACAGCGCGGACTACTGGGAGTCTCGCACCTACGCGCCCTCGGCCTTCCTCTTATACCTCGGCGTCGAAGGCGATGTCGACGAACTGGCCCACCACACGCTCGTCTTGCCCACCGATTGGAGCGACCACTTCGAGACGAT
>CAZOOU010000113.1:0-4952 GCA_964581495.1 uncultured Haloferacaceae archaeon | reverse complement strand
GCGAGTCCTCCTCCATGTCCTCGGTTTCGACCTGCGAAATGGCGGTTTCGCACTCGGGACACCAGATTGCGGGAGCTTTTTTGCGGTACTCGCGGCCCTGTTCGTACAGATCAATAAAGGAGAGCTGGGAGACGCGCTGGACGTCCGGAGAGATCGTCTGGTAGGTGTTGTTCCAGTCGATGGAGATGCCCATCGCCTGCATTTTTTCGGTGAAACCGGCTTCGTACTCCGCACAGACTTCGCGGCATTTCTCCTGGAACTCGTAGCGTTCGAACTCCTGGTGGCGAATGTCGAGTTCCGACTCAGTAAGGCGTTCGGAGGCGATCCCGTTGTCGTCGTAGCCAAAAGGATAGAAGACATCGTTGCCGCGCATGCGCTCGAAGCGGGCGACGATATCCTGCAGAATGGTGCCGTAGACGTGGCCCCAGTGAAGGTTGCCGGAGACCGTTGGCGGCGGCGTGTCGATAGAAAAGGTGGTGTTCGGATCGGTCGACTCGTCGGGATAGGCGTAGGTTTCGTTGTCGACCCACTGCTGTTGCCATTTTGGCTCGACAACATCTGGATCGTACTCTCCGTCTGGCATTAGTCGGCGAAAGACGCCGGGGGGACTAATGTTAATCGGCTCGCTGATGGTATCAGTTCTGAAATCCGCTCCCGACTGTTTATATGAGTTGCCTGTGCAGCGTTGGGTAGTGGTTGACGCGTTTCCATGGCCGGCGATTGGCTCGCTTGTTGCCGGCCTCATTTCGGTGTTGTTTCTGGGGTATCTGTGGTCCTACCGCGGCGAGCGCGGCGGGACGCTGTTTCTCGGCGTTATCGGCTGTGTCACCCTCTGGAGCGTCTCGTATGGTGTGGCTCTGTTCGTTTTCGATCCCACACTGCGGGCAGCGTTCGAACTGCCGATCTGGGTTGGGATCAACTTCAGCGCGGTCTTCTTTTTAGCGTTCGCACTGACCTACACAGGCCGAACACAGGCGGTTCGGTCGCGGCTCATGGCTGGTGTCGTCGTCACCCAAACAGTCTCGACGCTGCTGGTCGCAACCAACCCCTACCACGGGCTCGTCTGGAGCGAGTACACCGTCGAACCGGCCGCAGGTGTCGCGGGAGTCGCGCTCACCAACGAGCCGCTGTTGTTCGCTATCGTACTGCTGAGTGGGATGATCACAACCGCCGCAATCGTGTTGTTGGCCGACGCCTTTGCGAGCTACGGCCCGCTGTACCGGTATCAGACGCTCGCGTTGGCACTGTCGCCGCTCCCGCTGTTTGCCGGGATGCTGCTGTGGGCGTTCCAGATCGGCCCCGTTCCCGAACTCAACCTCGCGCCACTGCTGTTTCCGCTCCATTTGGGGCTCGATATGTACGCCTTTTTCCGGCGCAACATGTTCGAACTCACGCCGGCGGCCCGCCGGGCCGGCGATCAAACCGCCATCGAGGATCTCGCTGTCGGCGTCGTGATCGTCGACGACGACGAGCGAATTATCAACTGCAACGGTGCGGCCGAAGCGGTGCTCAACGCCCAAAAAGACGTACTGCTGGGCCAGCTGCTCGGCGACATCGAGGCAGGCATTGATCTGGGCCAGCCATCACAGCGAATCGAGCGTCGACAGGACCGGCGGCGTCGGGAGTACGCCGTCTCAGTGTCGCCGATATCGGACTCCGGAGGAACGCCGGTGGGCCACACAGTCACCCTCCAGGACATCACGGCCGAACGCCAGCGCGAACAGCGGCTAGCAGTACTCAATCGAGTGCTGCGACACAACCTGCGGAACGACCTCAACGTCGCCAGCGGCTATCTCGAAATCGGCCGCGAGCAGGCCGACGACGAAACCGCCGACATGCTGGCGGTTGCAGCTCGAAACGTCGAAAGCGTGCTCGAACTCGGCGAGAAAGCCCGGACAGTCGAACGAACGCTCGGCCGCGACGAGTTGGGCACCGAACCGGTAGCCGTCAGCGCGCTGCTCGAAGAGATTGCTGCCGAGCTACGCCACGAGTACGACGGCACAGTCGACAACCGGATTCCGGCGTCGCTGGCAATCGAGACGAACCCGCAACTGCTCGAGAGCCTGTTTCGGAATCTGTTGGAAAACGCCCTCGAACACAGCGACCGGAACAAACCCGCCGTCAGCGTGGACGTCGTTGTCGACGGCTCGACCGCCCGGTTCGATATCCGGGACAACGGGCCGGGGATTCCAGCCCACGAGCTCCGGGTGATCGATGAGGGCGAGGAGACGGACCTCGAACACGGCAGTGGAATCGGCCTCTGGCTGGTCACATGGTCGACGGCGGCGCTCGGCGGAACGGTCGACTTCGAGACTGGCGACAATGGAACGACAGTGACAGTGACACTCCCGGACGTAACCGACACACAAAACCGCACAACAGAGCAGGCCGCCGAGTCGGCACCGTCCTCAGCGGAGTAGTCGCCGGCTACTGAAGTGCGTCGAGGCGGAGTTCGAACGCCGCAACCGGGAGTTCGAGATCGTGCTCGACCAGCACGTGTGGATGAATCTCGCCGACGACACCGACAGCTTCGCCGTCGACAACGACGTCCGCAACTCGTCCGGGAATAAAGGAGGGGTGGTCGGTCGAGGGCGTTTCGACGTCGACATCGAAATCGTCACAGAGCGCGACGAGTCGGGCTTTGGCGTCCTCGTAGGTGGCGTCGTGACGCGCCAACACCGCGCCAATCGACCGCCATTCGGCGACGTTGGTGTTTTCCGTCTCGTCGACGGCAGCCGCAAGCCCGATCTCGGCGAGATCCTGGGGATACGCCCGGTGGGTGTTGTTTTCGAGCACCATCAGCAGCGACGGCAGCACCCAGCTCCGCAGCTGGGTGTAGTCCTCGCTGTAGGGGCCGGTGATCTCGACGGGCTCGCCCGCGCCGACAAGCTCGCTGCCCGGCTCGACGCCGAGTCGGTCGTAGTTGGCCTCGGCCGAGATCATATGGAAGTTGAGCAGATCCTCGAAGCCGAGGCCGACAAGGCTCGCGCGGGCGGCGTCTTCGAGCCGGGTGCGCTCGTGGCGGCCACCGACGGTCCCCACGTCGGGATACCGCGGTTCGAGTTCGTTGAAGCCGTAGGCGCGGCCTAGATCATCAACGAGATCCATCGGGTGGAGCACGTCGACCCGGTAGGGTGGGATTTCCACCTCGTAAGCGGTGCCTACGGCAGCCGAGTCGTCGACAGCCGCCGAAAGTCCGGATCGTTCGAAGAGGTCGAGCACGGTCTCGGTGTCGAGATCGATCCCCAGGACCGTCTCGATGCGGTCGTGGCTCAGGTTTTTGGTTCGAACCTCGAAGTCCGGTCGCACGAGATGCTGGCCGTAGTCGTCGTCGGCCGCCGCAGCGTCGGCGTATTCGATGTCGACCTCTTCGATCGTCGCGCCGCGTGCCGAGAGCGCATAACAGATGATGTTGCAGATGTGGTCGATAGTCCACTGGTCGGTGCCGGTGAGTTCAACGAGGAGATCCCGCGATTCGGGTTCGACCTCCGTCCGGCGGCCGTTGATGACCGGTGGGAACGAAAACAGCCCAAGCTCGTCGTAGATGGCGGGATACCGCTCGAAGCCATCGAGCAGATCGGCGTATTTCTTCCCGGTCTCATGGCGTTCGAGCACCTCGGCAGGCGTCATCTCGGCGTCGGATTCCAGCGGGACGAACGTTTCGCCCTCGGGGTCGACGCCCCGGTAGCTGATCGATGGTCGACCCTCGTCGTCGTCGTACGACTGGCCTTTGACCATCGTCAGATCGTGAATCCCGATGGCGGCTTTGGCGCGCTTGCGGCCCATCGTCGCGTGGAGCTTTTCTTGGAGTTGGATCAGCGAGTCGAGGGCGTCCTCGCTCAGGTTGACGTCCCGGATGATCGCACCGGTAACATAGGGACGGTCCGCAGGGACACTCTCGTCGACGTGGAACGTCCAGTCGGCGTCGTTGGTGTCGGGCACGAACAGCCCACGATCGTCGCCGTACTGGTAGCGCAGCGACCGGGCGACACCCTCGACCGACAGCCGGTCGAGACGGTCGGGGGCGAATTCGAGCTGCATCAACCCCTCGTCGGTCTCGCCCTCGTATTCGAGCCCGAGGTTGAACAGGTCGTCTTTGAGTTCCTCGTCGCTCTTTTCGTCGTGACCGGTCAGCTGGCGGAGTTCGTCAGGATCAACGTCGACAACGGGCATTAGTAGACCACCTCCGTTTCTCGGAGCAGTTCGAGATCACACAGCGTTCCATGCACGTCCCGGATATCTTCGAAGCCGTACATCAACATGAGGAGTCGTTCGAGCGCCAGGCCCCAGGCCATCACGTCGGCTTCGATGCCCAGCGGTTCGAGCACTTCTGGTCGGAACATTCCCGAGTTGCCGATCTCGACGAGTTCGCCCGTCGTTGGGTGGGTGCCGAACAGTTCGAACGAGGGTTCGGTGTACGGGTTGTAGTGGGGTTTGAACTGGATATCGGTGATGCCGAACTGCTTGTAGAACTCCTCGAAGGTGCCCATCAGATCGCGCACCGAGAGATCCTCGGCGAGCACCCAGCCCTCGATCTGGAAGAATTCGAGGAGATGGGTCGGATCGAGCGTGTCGTTCCGGTAGACTTTTTCGACCGAAAAATACCGCTGGGGTGGCTCGATGTTCGCGCCCGCAAAGCCCGAAAGATACCGCATCGAAAGCGAGGTGGTGTGGCCCCGAAGGGCAACGGCCTCGGCGAACTCGCGGCTCCACGGCGAGTGATACCCCTCGCCGTCATCGCCGACACCCTCGCGGTGGGCCGACTCGACGCGGTCGACGAGTTGGTCTGGGAGCTCCTGGATCGGCGGCACGTCGAGGGCGAACCGATCCCAATGCGTGCGCGCGGGATGATCTTGCGGCATGAACAGACAGTCGTTGATCCAAAAATCGGCGTCGGCGTGGGGGCCCTCCATCTCCTGGAATCCCATGCCGACGAGTACGTCTTTGACGCG
>CAZOOU010000112.1:0-4958 GCA_964581495.1 uncultured Haloferacaceae archaeon | reverse complement strand
GCCAAGTACTCTGTCCAGGCTGAGCTAAGCGCCCGCATCCGAACGAATCCGACCTGTAATAATAAGAGCGTCGGTCTGTAGCCAACCAGTCGACCGATCACATACGACATACGGAACGACCTCGTCGACACTCGGAGATCGGAATCCACGTTCTTTATTCGGTGAGACTCACGACCGAGATGTATGACAACAGCAGCAGCCCGAACGCGGGCGTGCATCGAGCTCACGCGACCAGGAAACGCGGTCGCAGCCGGGCTGCTCACGTTTACGGGAGCGTTCGTTGCCGGCGGTGTCAGTGACGCGCTGTGGGCCGTGGTGGCTGCGGTGGGTGCGACGATCACCGCCACCGGGGGTGGTAATGCGATCAATGACTACTTCGACCGCGAGATAGACGCCATCAATCGCCCGGATCGGCCGATTCCGCGGGGAGATATTTCCGCGCGTGGCGCGCTGGCGTTCAGTCTCGCACTGTTCGGAATCGCCATCGTGGCTGCGCTCACATTGCCCGCCGTCGCAGTTGGCATCGCGGTGTTCAACTTCCTCGCACTGGTGGCCTACACGGAGCTATTTAAGGGGCTTCCAGGAGTCGGCAACGTGCTTGTAGGGTATCTTACGGGCAGTACGTTTCTGTTCGGTGGCGCTGCCGTTGGCGAACCGCTGGGTGCAGCCGCGCTGTTTGGGCTGGCGGCGGTCGCCACGCTTACCCGCGAAATCGTCAAAGATGTCGAGGATGTCGACGGCGACCGACAGGAGGGGTTACGGACGCTTCCGATTGTGATCGGCGAGCGCCGAGCACTACTGGTCGGGCTTGTGACGATGAGTGGGGCGGTCGCAGCAAGCGTCTGGCCCTACTACACTGGAACGTTCGGTATCGGCTATCTCGCAGTAGTCATTCCGGCGGACGTGGTGATGCTGTGGGCGACCGTGCGCGCGTTCAGCGATCCCTCGCTAAGCCAGCGGTGGATCAAACGAGGCATGCTGTTGGCTGCTGTGGCGTTCGTTACCGGTCGGATACTCGTCCTTGCCGGAATATGAATCGAGTATACCAGCGACGACTCCAAATGCGATAATCAAAAAGAATATTACCCGCAACCGGTATCATCCATTCAGCCGATGATTTCCGGAGCGTCGGACCGCCACCTAACCAGCAAGCCGAGCAGCGATAGGACTCGGGAGCAGCTATAATGTATGATCTTACTGCAGAGCTTGAGACGGAGGTGCTGCCGGGAACGAACATTCTGATCTCCGGCCCACCACTCACTGGAAAACGCTCGCTCGCACTTGATATCCTCGCCCACGGCGTCGACAACGACGAAGGTGCGATTATCGTGACGACAAAGGACAGCGCGACGCGCGTGTTGGACGATTTCGCTCGCCGAACCAGCTACGAGGGTCGACCCGTCGCCGTCGTCGACTGTGTAACTCGCCAGCAGGGCGTCGGCGAGGTCAAAGAGGACAAACGCATCAAATACACGTCCTCGCCAGTTGATATGACCGGGATCGGAATCAAACTCTCGGAGTTCCTCCAGGCGTTCCATCAACAACAGGGAATCAGCCACAACCGAATCATGGTTCATTCGCTTTCGACGCTGTTGATGTATGCGGACCTCCAGACCGTGTTCCGGTTCCTCCACGTGTTTACGGGTCGTATCCAGAGCGTCGACGGACTCGGCGTCTTCTGTATCGATTCGACCTCGCACGACGACCAAGCGATGAACACGCTGACCCAACTGTTCGATGGCGTGATCCGAATGGAAGAAGACGAAGAGCCGGATATCCGGCTGGCCCAGTAGTCAGCCGCGAATCCTTTTGTTGCTGCCGACCGACCGGTAAGCTATGTCTGAGTCAACTGACAACCGACTCCGCGAACTGCTGGCAATGGACCGAATCGCCGTTGTCGGCTGTTCGAGCACCCCCGGCAAAGCCGCCCACGAGATTCCGGCGTATCTCCAGCGGCACGGCTACGAGATCATCCCGGTAAACCCCTTTGCTGACGACATCCTTGGCGAACCCGCGGCCGATTCGCTCGATGAGGTCGACGGCAAGATTGACCTCGTCAACGTGTTCCGACCCAGCGAAGAGGTCGACGAAATCGTCGAAGCAGTACTCGAGCGTAAAGAAACAACACAAGACGTCGAGGGGCTGTGGCTCCAGTTGGGGATCAGTGATGCCGACGCCGAAGCCAGAGCCGAAGACGCCGGACTCACGGTGGTTTCGGATCGCTGCATGAAGGTCGAACACCAGCGGCTGGTCGACTAATTAGGCGTCGGGTGTGGTGTCTGGATCGGTGTCCGTCTCGGCGGCAGCGTCGGTCGACGCGGCGTTATCGGTCGACTCAGTATCCGCGTCAGCGGCGTCTTCGGTGTCAGTTTCGGCGTCGAGGATATGTGCATCCGCGGCTACTGCATCGAGATCGATATCGAGTTCGGTCGCAATCGCTTCGAGAATCGCGCGCTGTTCGACGATTTCCGATTCGAGGGTCTGGACACGGTCACCGGTGTCCTGGACGGTGGTTTGAGTGCTTTCGACCTGCTCGCGAACCTCGTTGAGCCGGTGGTACATCTTTTCGGCGGTGTCGGCGAGCATCTGGATCTTTTTTGTCGTACTTCCGAGTCCCATACAGGACGATGAGTGTCTGGCTTTGTGTCCTTTGTGGCTTCAGTCGGCGAAACCGAACGGGAGCCGAGTACTTTTCGTGGTGGCTGTACTGGCTCCAGTATGGACGGGCCACGGATACTGTTGACGAACGACGATGGGATCGACAGCATCGGCTTTCGCGCACTGTACGAGGGCCTTTCGGAACTCGGCGAGGTGACGGCGGTCGCGCCGGCCGACGACCAGAGCTCGGTGGGGCGGTCGATCTCCCAGTCGGTCGCTATCCGCGAACACGAACTCGGCTACGCCGTCGACGGCACCCCGGTCGACTGTGTGATCGCCGGACTCGGAACCCTCTGTCCGGACGTCGACCTCGTCGTCTCGGGCTGTAATAAAGGCGCAAATATCGGGGCCTACGTGTTGGGCCGGTCGGGCACGGTTAGCGCGGCGGTCGAGGCCGCTTTTTTTGAGGTGCCGGCAATCTCCGTCTCCTTGTATATCGACGCCGGCGACGACTGGGAGCAACTGGCGACCGACACCGAGGACTTCCGGCACGCCACCGCCGCCACTCGGTATCTCGTCGACCGCGCCCACGAGGCGGGTGTCTTCGAGGCCTCCGACTATCTCAACGTGAACGTCCCCTACATCGAGACCGACGACGGCCTCATCGAGCCGACCGAGATGGTTGTCACTCGTCCGTCGACGCGCTATGAGATGGGAGCCGAACGCAACGGTGGGCAGGTCGACCTCCAAGACGGCATCTGGGAGCTAATGCGGTCGGGGTCGGTCAGCGATCCGGAAGGGACCGACCGCCGGGCGGTCGCCGAGGGCCAGATCAGCGTCTCGCCGCTGACTGCGCCGCATTCGACCGAACACCACGACGCGCTGGATCGGCTGGCAGCAGAGTTCTGACCGCAGTTAGGTTTGCAGAGAAACAGGTTTGTGTTAGTTGCCGCCCAAAGAGGAGTCGACCGCCGTAGCATTGCGGTACTACAGAGAGGGGTACCGCACATGAGCAACGCCACTCGCGTGACCAATGAGGGACAGGTGACGATCCCGAAACAGCTCCGCAATACGTACGATCTCAACCCAGGTGATGCGGTCGTCTGGATAGATACTGACGAGGGGATCATTGTTACAAAGCGCACACAGACCGGTGGTCGTGGGATGCTCGTTCCGGATGAGACACCCGAGGAGAAACGTGAGGAGATCGCCGAAGCGTTGGTCCAGCGGCTCTATGACCGTCGGGACCGCGACCACGCAGACTTTTAAAATAGATCGTCTGTGGCGTTTCGAGTGGTCGGTTTATAAAAGCCGTTAGTCGTCGGATTCCGCAGCCGCAGCGTCGCCGCCAGCCGCGGTGGCTTTTCCGCGGCTCCGTTCGAGCTCTTCGAGATAGGCGTCGGCGTCCATCGCGGCCTGACAGCCCATCCCCGCCGCGGTGACGGCCTGCTGGTAGTGGAAGTCGACCACGTCGCCCGCGCCGAACAGCCCGTCGACGCCCGTCGCGGTCTGGTTGCCGCCCTCGCCGCCCTCGGTTTTTAAGTAGCCTTCGTCGTCGGTCTCGACGCCGGTGTCCGCCAGATAGCCGGTGTTCGGCGTGTGACCAATCGCGTAGAACACCGCACCCACGTCGAACTCGAACTCCTCGGTTTCGGGATCGTCGAGTTTGGCAGTCGGATGGCCCTCGGGGTGTTCGACCAGCGTCACCGAGTCGACGCCTTCCTCGCGGCTGCCGTGGAGTTCGATGGCCTCGGTGTTTCGCATGATTTCGATTTCGCCGGCCTCTACTTTGTCCATGATGCGGTCGATCCACACGTCCTCGGCGCGGAACTCCTCACGGCGATGGACGATGTAGACTTTCGAGGCGAACTTCGTGAGGAAATGTGCTTCCTCCATGGCGGCATCGCCGCCGCCGATCACCATGATCTTCTCGTCGCGGAAGAAGGCCCCATCACAGGTCGCACACGTCGACAGGCCGTAGCCCATCAGCTCTTCTTGGCCGGGGATGTCCAGCGTTCGCGCGCTCGCACCCGAAGCGGCGATGACAGCGTCGGCGGTGTAGATGTCGCCGTTGTTGAGGGTGATCCGGAACTGGCGGTCAGTGCCCTCGCCTTCCGGCTCGACGGATTCGAGCATCCCGTTTTTCGTGTCGGCACCGAACTGCGTGGCCTGCTCTTTCATTTTGTTGATGAGCTCTGGGCCGGAGATCCCGTCCGGAAAGCCCGGATAGTTTTCGACCTCGGTGGTCAGCGTGAGCTGGCCGCCGGGTTCGTCGCCTTCGAGGACGAGGGGGTTGTTGTTCGAGCGCGCCGCGTAGATCGCTGCTGTGAGCCCGGAGATGCCGGTTCCCGCGATCACCA
>CAZOOU010000111.1:0-5004 GCA_964581495.1 uncultured Haloferacaceae archaeon | reverse complement strand
CGTCGACCGATAGTCACCCTAAAGAGTGCCGAGTTCCGAACAGTTCCTAATGGACGCGCCGCGTGCGGCCGACCAGCCACGACTCGTCAGCCGGTCGGTTCGGCTTGACGACGAGCTACCGCCGTTTCGAGAGCTGCTGGCTGCGATGGCCTCGCCGCGAACCGTCTGGGATAGTGCAACTGAGCCGACGGTGATCGCCGGCGGGGCGGCCGCAACGCTCACCGCAACAGGCCCCGAGCGGTTTTCACATATCAAAGACGCCGCCGAGACGCTGTTTTCGTCCGGAGACGTCCACGCCGGCACCGAAGCCGCCTGTCCCCGCCTGTTCGGCGGCTTTACCTTCCACGCCGAAGGAGCGAGCAAAGCCAACAGCGCGGCGGTCGACACCGATGGCGGCGAGCCGCCAAACGCCGAATCAACACCGTGGGCGTCGTTTCCTGACGCCCGGTTCGTGTTCCCCAGACTGCAGGTGACGATCACCGACCGCGGGCCGTGGCTGACGGTCAACGCGGTCGGTCCGGATGCCTCAGTTGAGGCGGTCGAAGCGCGGCTCGAAACCGAACGCGAGCGGCTGGCCTCACTGGCTGCGGCCGACCCCGAGACCCCCCGGCCGGGGATCGCCGCCCGTCGACGGACAACCACGCCCGAGCGGTGGCGCGAGGGTGTGACCGCCGCCACAGACCGGATCAGAGCGGGAACGCTCCGGAAGGTCGTGTTGGCCCAGGCGCTGGAAGTCGATCTGGCGGCTGATCTCGCGGTCGGCGACATTCTCTCGCGGCTCGGCGAAAAGTACCCCTCGTGCAATCGGTTTTTGATCGAGCCGGCGGGCGACGAGCCGCCCGCCTTCTTCGGGGCGACACCTGAACGGCTGGTGTCGTTGCGCGGGCGGACCGTCGAGACCGACGCGCTGGCCGGCACCACGGGGCGGGGCGAAACCCCTGCCGAAGACGAGTGGTTGGCCCGCGAACTGCTGGACGATGCGAAAAACGTCCACGAACACCAGCTGGTCGCCGAGACGATCTGCGAACAGCTCGACCCGTTTGCGGCCTCGGTTTCGGTCGGCGACCGCCAGATTCGTCGACTCGCCACCGTCCAGCACATCCACACGCCGATCACGGCCGAACTCGCCGACGACACCCACGTTCTGGATCTGGTCGAAGCACTCCACCCCACGCCTGCGGTGGGTGGGCTGCCGCCGGACAAGGCTTTGGAGACGATCGGCGAAACCGAGCCGTTCGATCGGGGCTGGTACGCCGCGCCGATCGGCTGGCTCGATGCGGCCGGCAACGGCACGTTCGCAGTTGGGCTTCGGTCGGCGGTCGCAACCCGTCGACGGGCGACCCTGTTTGCGGGTGTGGGGATCGTCGCCGACAGCGACCCGGACCGAGAGTGGGACGAAGTCGAACTCAAGTTCCGGCCGATTTTGGACGAGCTCGAAGCCGAGTAATCGCGGTCGACACCGGCGTGGCCGACGAAACACGCTGGACATATGCCGCTCCGCGAAAACTACCAGTCAATGACTGCACCGAACCGCAACACGCTGTGGGGCCGGGCCATCGCCGCCGAGCTCGCTCGCAGCGGCGTCTCGACGGTCGTGATCTCGCCGGGCAGCCGGTCGACGCCTCTTACTGTTGGCTGTGACGAACACGACGATCTCCAGACGGTTTCCGCGCTCGACGAACGGTCGGCTGCGTACTTCGCGCTGGGCCGCGCGCGCCGGACGGGCGACGTGACACCCCTGATCTGTACGTCGGGAACGGCCGCCGCCAACTACCATCCTGCGGTGATCGAAGCCAGCGAGGGGCGGGTGCCGCTGTTGGTGCTGACGGCCGATCGCCCACCGGAGTTGCGTGATTCGGGGGCGAACCAGACCGTCGACCAGGAAAAACTGTACGGCGATGCCGTCCGGTGGTACAAAGACCTCCCCGAGCCGGCTGCCGAAGAGCGGACGCTCCGGTCGCTTCGGACCGACATCTGTCGGGCCGTGGGAACCGCCGAGGGGACGCCCGCCGGACCGGTGCATCTGAACGTTCCAGTTAAAAAGCCGCTGGAGCCAACGCCGGTCGACGGCGATGTGCCTGCGGACCTCTCGCAGCTGGCAGCGATGGGACGCGGCAGCGACGAGCCGTTTGTCAGCCGGACGACGGGCCATCCGCAGCTAGACGATCAGGAGCTTCGAAAGCTGGCCGAGGAACTGAGCGTCGACCGTGGGCTGATCGTCGCCGGGCCCGCCGATCCGCCGGGGATCACCGCCGAGTCGGTAACCGCCTTCTCGCATGCGACCGGGTTTCCGATTCTTGCCGATCCGCTCTCGGGGCTGCGATTTGGCGGCCACACCCGTGTCGCGCCTGTGATTGGCGGCTACGACGGGTACGTGAACACGGCCGTCACCGAGTCGTGGCCAGATCCGGAGGTCGTGGTGCGGCTGGGCGCGTCGCCGACCTCCAAACCGTTGCGGAAATATCTGGCCGAGACTGATGCGCGACAGTTGGTGGTCGACCCCGCGGGCGCGTGGCGTGAGGCCGAGTTTACGGCGACGGATCTGGTGGTTGCAGATCCCGATCGGCTCTGTGGGCAGCTCTCGCAGGTGATCCGCAGCGGTGGGTCGAGTGCGTGGCGCGACCGCTGGACGGCGGCGGATGCGGCCCACAGCGAGGTGGTCGACGAGCGGCGAGAGACCCTTTTTGAGGGCGGAATTCTCGCGGATGTCGTCGACGAGACGCCCGATCCCTCGACAGTGGTGGTTTCCAACAGCATGCCCGTCCGGGATCTGGATCGGTTCGGTGCGGTTGGGACGACATCGATCACGGCGATTGGCAACCGCGGGGCGTCGGGGATCGACGGCGTGGTGTCGACGGCCCTGGGGGCAGCCCACGGGACGACCGACCACGTGACGCTCGTCGTCGGCGATCTGGCCTACTACCACGATATGAACGGGCTGGCGGCGATCCAGCGCGCCGACGTCGAGGTGACGGTTGTGCTGGTCAACAACGACGGTGGGGGGATCTTCCACATGCTACCTATCGAGGAGTTCGAGCCGCCGTTTACCCGGCAGTTCAAAACGCCGCACGGGATGGACTTCGAGCCGAGCGGGGAGATCTATGGGGTCGGGTATCAGCGCGTCGACGACCGGGCGGCGTTCCGAGACGCCTACAGCGAGGCGGTTGCGGCTGGCGGCTCGCAGGTGATCGAAGTCCAGACCGACGCCGAAGCGAGCCACGCAGTGCGCGAGCAGTTGCAGCGTGAGCTGGTCGACCAGCTGACCGAGTAGTTGGCGGAAAGTGAGAATGCGCACGGAGTCGACGGCTACGGCCGGAACGCTGTGGGTGATTTTGGCAGCAGCAACGCTGACGGTGATGGCGGGCGCAATTTTGGGCCCGATCGTGCCGGCGATCCAGTCGAACCTCGGCGTCTCCGAGTCGAACGCCGGGCTGATTATTACGACTCACGGCGCGCTGATCGTGCTGGTGAGCCCGCTTGCGGGCATGCTGATCGATCGATGGGGGCCGCGTCGACCCCTTATTTTCGGGTTGGTGCTGTATGGGCTCGGCGGTGGGGCGGGGCTGTTTATCGACTCGTTTGGGCCGCTGTTGGCCTCTCGTGGGGTGCTTGGTGTCGGGGTAGCGTTCGTCTACTCGTCGATCTCGGTGTTGATCTACAATCTGTACTCGGGCCAGCAGATGAACCGTGTACTGGGGTTGCGCAGTAGTGCCAACAGCCTTGGGGCGGTGGTCTGGCCGCTGGTCGGCGGTGGGTTGGGCACGCTGTCGTGGCAGGCCCCGTTTGGCGTGTATCTGATCGCCATCCCGCTGGGGCTGCTTGCGGTCGTGACGGTGCCGAACGTTGCAGTTGGTGGCGACGGCGACAACGTGGAGACGACCGCACTCGACAGTCTCTGGGCGGTGCTCCGGGCTCGCCCCGCGCTGTTGGGTGTGTATCTGCTGTATTTTGTGGCGAACGCGCTGCTGTACAGTATCGTGGTGTTTTATCCGCCGCTGTTGTCGACGCTCGGCGTCGAGTCGTCGGCGACGATCAGTCTGTATCTGGCGGCCAACGGGCTGGCCGGCGGGCTGTCGGCCGCGCTGTCGGATCGGCTGTTGGCACGGAGCAGTCGACACGCGCTCGTCGTGGTCGCGCTCGTGCTGTGGGTTGTGAGTCTGGCGACTGCGGCCGTCGCCGACTCGCTGCTGGCGGCGATTCCGGGCGTGGTCGGCTTCGGTCTCGGCCTGGGATTGGTGTTTCCGATGGCGTTCGGCTGGATCGAGGCGCTCGCGCCGGCCGACCGGCAGGGTCAGTTGAGCTCGTATCTGGCGTCGGCGGGGTATACGGGCCAGTTCCTCTCGCCGATCATCTTCGGGCCCGTAGTCGGCGTTTTTGGAGTGCGGGGAGTGTTTGGCGTGGCTGCGGTCGTGGCGGGGGTGGGTGCGGTCGGCCTGGTCGGCGGTCTCGCTCGGCGGTCGACCGGGTAGCTACTCGGTGCGGTCGGTGGTGGTGTTGGTGCGGCCGTCGGGGGCGTCGACCGTTTCCGTCGGTGGCTGGTCCGTGGCTGAGGATGAGTGGTCTGTGCGGGTCGGTGGCTGGTCGACCGTCTCGGTCTCGGTCTCGACAAGTCGGTCGAGTCGGCGTTCGAACTCCGCCTCGGAGAGTTCGCCGGTGGCATACTGATATTTGAGTGCTTCGACGGGGGTTTTCTCGCTCGCTTGGAGCGTTCGGATGGCGCGCCATCGCCACGCGATCCAGGCCGCAAAGCTGGCGACGATGACGACAGTGACGGCGGCAAAGACGGTCGACGAGACCACGCCCGCGACCCAGCCGAAGCCGGTCAGCACGATGAGATCGAGGCCGACGACGACCATGAGACCCAACATGAGGTCAGTGACAACTCCCTTTTCGGGGTCGACTGGCATTGATGGCTGTTGTCGCTACCGCTGTATCAGTTCTCGGGTCAGGCTGCCGCGGGCTGGTGGAACAGATGGGACGGGCCAGTAGTCATAGTCGACCCAA
>CAZOOU010000110.1:0-5019 GCA_964581495.1 uncultured Haloferacaceae archaeon | reverse complement strand
CTCCACGTCGACCTCTGGAACGACGCGCCCGAAACCTAACGATGCCAACACAGAACCCACAGACCACCGACGCTGCCAACGAACCGAACACTGACCACCAGCCCAAACGTGCCGTCGTGCTCGTCTCCGGCGGGATGGACAGCGCGACAACCGCTTACGAGGCCCGCGAGCAGGGATACGAACTCTACTTTTTGCACACCTCATATGGCCAGCGAACCGAATCCAAAGAGTACGACTGCGCCCGCGAGTTGGCCGAGATCGTCGGCGCGGCGGATTTCCTCCACATCGAAACCGACCATCTCCAGCAGATCGGCGGTTCGGCGCTCACCGACGACGGGATCGACGTGGGCAATGCGGATCTCGACAGCGAGGAGATCCCGGATACCTACGTCCCGTTCCGCAATGCGAACCTGCTGTCGATGGCGGTCTCGTATGCCGAAGCCAACCGCTGTGAGGCCGTTTTTGTCGGCGCACACAGCGAGGATTTCGCGGGGTATCCCGACTGTCGACCCGACTTCTTCGAGGCCTTCGAGGCGATGGTCGACGTCGGCACGAAACCCGACACCGAGATTTCGATTGAGGTACCGTTCGTCGAGTCGACGAAAACCGAGATCGCCGAGCGGGGGGTCGAACTGGGAGTGGCGTTCGACCACACCTGGAGCTGTTATCGGGACGACGAGCCGGCGTGTGGCACCTGTGATTCGTGTGGGCTCCGGCTTCAGGCCTTCCAGCGCGTGGGCGTGCGCGATCCGATCTCATACGCCGAACGGCCGGATTACACAGTCGACGGCTGACAGCGGTTTGTTTCTGTCAACAATCCCACTGAGAAAGCCGAAACGGATGGCGTTAAGTGCCACCCGACCGGAACGCAAACATACATGAGTGCTGGCGCTATCGGCTCATCACGATCTACCTATGCGATTCTCGGCTGTGGGAGCGTCGGCCACGCAGTCGCCGAAGAGTTGGTCGAGGAGGGCAACGATGTGCTCATCCTCGACAAAGACGAAAGCCGCGTCGAGGCCCTGCGCGACCAAGATCTCAACGCGAAAGTCCAAGACATCAGCGACCCCGCGGTTGCCGACGTGATCGCCGACCGAGACATTATTCTCGTGTTGGCCTCGGATGTCGAAGCCTGCAAAGCTGCCGTCTCGGCGATCCGCGAACGCGGGAGCAACCAGTATATCGTCGTTCGGGCCTCCGACCCCGTCACCGAAGAAGAACTCAGGAATCTCGGGTCGGATGTCGTCATCAACCCTTCGACGGTGATCGCCGAATCGGCGCTTCGGAGCCTTGAATCCGGCGAACTCCAGTACAAGGCCCGACAGCTTGCCAACATTCTCGAATCGACCGAGGGTCGACTGGCAGTTCTTACACAGGACAACCCCGACCCGGACTCGATTGCGAGTGCAACCGCTCTGCAAGCGATTGCCACCGAATTCGGCATCGAATCCGATATTATTTACGACGGTGATATCGGCCACCAAGAGAATCGCGCGTTCGTCAATCTGCTGGGAATCGAACTGCTCGCTCGCGAGGACGCCCCCGACATCGAGGAGTACGACCGGATCGCGCTGGTCGACAACATGAAATCGGAGACCGAAAGCACCGAGTTCGATATCGACATTTTCATCGACCACTACGAGCCCGACGAGGAGCTCGACGCCGACTTCGTCGACATCCGAACCAACGTCTCGTCGACGTCGACGATCCTCACCAAGTATCTCCAGGAGTTCGATCTCTCGCCGAGCGAGACGGTCGCTACCGCCCTCTTGTATGGCATTCGGGCCGAAACGCTGGATTTCAAGCGCGATACCACCCCAGCCGACCTGACGGCGGCGGCGTATCTCCACCCCTTTGCCAACCACGACACGCTCGAACAGGTCGAATCGCCGTCGATGTCGCCCGAAACGCTCGACGTGCTCGCCGAGGCGATCCAGAACCGCGAGGTCCAGGGCAGCCATCTGTTTTCGACCGCGGGCTTCATTCGGGATCGGGACGCCTTAGAACAGGCCGCTCAGTATCTGCTCGATCTTGAGGGAATCACAACGAGCGCAGTCTTTGGGATCGTCGACAACGAGATCATTGTCGCCGCGCGCTCGAAGGATATCCGGATCAACATCGGTAGCGTCCTCAAAAGCGGGTTCGACGAGATCGGCGAGGTCGTCGGTCACTCCAAACAGGGCAGCGTCGAGGTCGAACTCGGGATCTTCACTGGGATCGAAGCCAGCGAAGACAACCGCGATACCCTGTTGCAGTTGACCGAAGAGGCCGTCCGCAGAAAGCTCTTCGAGGCGATGGGCGTCGAGGGCAGCGACAGCACGAACGGCTCGTAGCTAAATAACGGCTTCTTCGGCGTCTTCGGGCTGTTTGAGCCGCTCGATCACGTCGTTGATGAGAATCACATCGCCGACGGCTCGAACCCACCGGTAGGGAACGATGACGCCGTTGCCGGGCGAAACACTGTCGGAAAACAGCTCCGCGTTGAGTTCGCCGACCGCCAGTCCGGTGACGGCCTCCTGATCGAGATTGAGCTGTACGTCTTCGACTTCACCGACAAAGACGCCGTTGTTCGAGTAGACTTCGCGTCCGACGAGGGTTGTGATCTCCTGTGGGGTCCCGTCCATGCGGCACGGTTGGGAGTACTAATATTAAGGTTTCGTGGTCGACAGCCAGCTGTCTGACATGAGACAGACATCAGCGGTCCACGCGACTGCCTACTCGACAGGCTGCTCTGAGAGCGGCGTCGACTGCAGGAGCTGGTCGTTGATTCGCTCGCGAACCCACGACACCGCCTCGTCGGCGTCGGTTTCGATAAAGGCTCGCGCGCCGCCGCGGTCGTCAAGCACAACGAGTCCGGCGGTCGCAGTCGACTCGTCTTCGGCGACAACCAACCCACAGGTCGGCCCCTCTGTGACCTGATGGAGCGCGATTCTGGATTCAGCAAGCAGTGCTTCGAGCGACTCGGTATGTGAACTCACCAGCGTTGAGACGGCTGGCTCCGGGAGCACGATATCGGCTCGGCTCATCTCGTGGTCACCCAGCTCGACCCACTGATCGAGAAGCTGTGGAAAGACGGCCGGAAAGACCGTCTGTGTCCAGCGCGCCTCTGCAAGCAGCGAGCAGAACGCTGAAATCGGCTGCTGTGGGGCATGCTGGCTGGCGGTGACGATCGTAGCATCCCTGAAAACGACGGGATCGAGTTCGTACTCCGGTGAGAGATCAGCCAGCAGTTCCTGGCCAGCCAGCAGGGCCTCGGTTCGGGTTGCGAACTGGTCGTACTCGGAGACCAGCAGCTCGCCGAGCAACGTCCGCCGGTAGCCCTCAGCCGACCGAACGAGCAGTCCCGCCGCCTCAAGTTCGCGGATCCCACGGTCGACCGTCGACCGCGAGACCCGCAGCTGCTCGACGAGGTCGCGCTTGCCAACGCCGTCGGCACCCACCGCCCGGAGGATTGGCTCGCGTTTCGTGAGCAGCGAAATAATTCCGGTTGGAGTGTGTTGAGTCATCTCATGCCACTCCTAAACGGGCCCACAGTTGACATGAATATATAAATACCCACCAGATATATAAACGTTGACCACCCTCCGAAGAGGGTAGTCATACAGTGATGTAAAGATGAAACCCGCCGGTAGTCAATACGCCGGGGTGCCTCTGACAAACCGGCATTGTGATTGACCGCCTTGCCCGGACGGTCGATCCACCGCCTGATGCTCTTTGCCCGGATCATCAGGCACTGACCGGCCGACTTTGCCCGGGTCGGCTCGGTTATGCGTCCACCCGGCTACCATTTGTGGCCGGGTGAACGTTTCAGACTTTTGTATAGAAGAGTCGACCGACAGCAGCGACAGTCATCGAAACCGACCGGTCCCTGCACTCTTGTCGACTGCTGGCGAACAGCTGTCCGATGAATGATACTCCCACGAGACACCAGTAAGCGTCATCGGCGGCGGTCCGGCCGGCCTACGTCCACTGCGGTCGACCGTGCGAAAGACCGCAACGTTTGACAGCACGGCCCCTCAATAGGTCGGATATGCGATTCGATAGACAAAGCGGTGTGTTTCTGCATCTGACCTCGCTGCCGGGGCCCCACGGCATCGGCGACCTCGGCGAGGGCGCACGCGAGTTCCTCTCGTTTCTCCAAGAGGCCGAACAGCAGTTCTGGCAGTTCTGCCCGCTGGGGCCGACCTCGTCGGCGCATGGCAACTCGCCGTACCAGTCGTTCTCGGCGTTCGCCGGCAACCCCCTGCTCATCAGTCTCGACCGACTGGCCGAGGATGGGTGGCTGAGCGAGGGCGACCTCCAGCCCGTCCCGGAGTTCGACGAACACGAGGTGAATTACGAGCAAGTAGCCGACTACAAGCGCGAAAAACTGCGGGCGGCCCACGAGACGTTCCAGGAGGAAGCGACCGAATCCGACCGCGCCGAACTCGAAGCGTTCCGCGACGACGAGTCGTGGCTCGACGACTACGCGCTGTTCCGCGCGCTTAAAAAGAAACACGAGGGCGTCGCCTGGGTCGACTGGCCCGAACCGATCCGGACCCGCGATCCTGACGCCCTGGAGGCGGCCCGAGAGGAGCTGAGCGAGGAGATCGAGTACCGCACGCTCGTTCAGTACTGGTTCGACAACCAGTGGCAAGCCTTCAAAGAAGACGCAGAGGAGGCCGGTGTCACGCTTGTCGGCGACGTGCCGATCTACGTCGGTCTCGACAGCGCGGATGTCTGGTCGAGCCCCGAGGCGTTCCAGCTCGACGACCAGAACCGCCCGACAGCCGTGGCGGGCGTCCCGCCGAACGCCGGCGACTCCGGTCAAAAGTGGGGCAACCCACTGTACGACTGGGGTCGACTCGCCGACAACGACTACGACTGGTGGGCCCGCCGGCTGGGTCGACTCTTTGACCAGGTCGACATCACCCGCCTCGACCATTTCCAGGGCTTTCTGGAGTACTGGGCGATTCCAACCCACGCCGAGTCGGCCGCCGAGGGCGAGTGGCGCGACGGCCCCGGCGCGGAGTTCTTCGA
>CAZOOU010000109.1:0-5057 GCA_964581495.1 uncultured Haloferacaceae archaeon | reverse complement strand
ATAACCGCCGGCTACTCGTCGGTCGTCTCGACGTCGACCGCGTCTCGCTCGACACAGAGCCGGAAGGTGGGCACCGTCCGGTAAATCACTTCGACGACCCCCTTGCGTTTGAGACTCTGGAGCGCACGTCGTACGTCGCCGGCCTCGGGGTCGACATCGTAGGCCTCCCGGAGGCTGTTGAGCACGCTGACGACGCTCTCTGATCGTTCGTCGGGGCCGGCCGCCACCGCAAACACCTGGGATTCCAGCTCGGAGACGCGGATCTGGCTTGGTGGCTCGTCGGTGCCCTGGCCCTCCGTTGGGGGTTCGACGCCGGGTTCGACGCCGGTGAGCTCGACGGCCTCGGCCGTCGACCGAATGAGGCTGTTGTCGTCCCGAAAGTAGTACTCTTTGAGGTGGCCTTCGAGATACTGATGGACCTCGCTGCCGCTGTCGAGCCCCCAGCGGTCCTGTAGCTCCTTGTTTTTCGTCGGCTGGAGTTCGACGATATCACCCAACCGCTCCAACTCGTCGTCCGTGAGGCTCATAGGGTGTGATTTTCGCTCGCCATATATCGGCGTTCCGTTGTCGGCCGACGAATACTGTCAGCAAATCCGCCAGAGCGGCTAAGTCGTGTGGAACCATTATAGATGGTGTGAAAGAGAAAATCAAAATCAACCGTGTCAAAAACGTGCTTGACGATGTGAGCTATCCACAGAGTCGACCTGCTGCGGCCGAAGCGTTCGACGATGTGACGCTGGTGTTTGCCGATGGCGAGGCCAATCTCGGAGCGTTGATCGCCCAAACCGACCGCACAGAGTTCAACTCAGTCGACGACCTGTGTACCGAACTCAACAACGTGATGCCGATCGAGGCAGTCGGCGAGCCGGGCCAGTCCGACGGCGACGCCTGATCGCCCAAACCTGTTATTTAAGTGTGCCAGTCCATTCTCACTCCGCTAATGGAGTTCTGTGACGACTGCGGTTCGATGATGAAGACGGAGGGCGACCACTGGGTCTGCGGCTCCTGTGGGTTCGAAAAGCTACGCAACGATGCGAAGGAGGCTGCGATGGTGACTACCCAGGGCCAAGAGGACAGCGAAATCGTCGACGTCAGCGACGCCGAAGACAAGGGGCTGCCGACGACGACCGCCCAGTGTCCGTCGTGTGAGAACGACCGGGCCTACTGGTATATGCAGCAGATCCGGTCGGCCGACGAGTCGGAAACCCGGTTTTTCGTCTGCACAGAGTGCGAACACAAGTGGCGCGAGGACGACCACTAAGCATGGAGATCCCGCCGCCGTCGGTGCCCGCGGAGCTGTTGGCCGACTGGCGGCAAACCGACCGAACGGTCGACTCGCCGTTTTCGACCCCGGTGGTGTCGGCACATACCCACACCGTCGTCTACGAGGAGTCGACCCAGCGCGAACGGATTTTCGAGCAGTGTGGCGTCGACCACCCCTGGAAATTCTTTTTTGCCAGCCGCCTGGCGCTTGAGCCACCACAATCACCGAACCGGCTGCTGTCGTCGCTGATCCGAAAGCGGGTTTCGTCGGCTTTTGTCGACCGACTCGCCGACCGTGGGCTGGACAAAATCGAAAAAGAAGCCTCCACATCGGTCCCGCTGGGCGGATCGACTGGCCATCGGTTCCGCTATTCAGCCCGGCTCGATCTCGACAGCACGCATAGCGATTGCGGCGAGCGGCTCCGCCTCCCGATCGAGGCATACCTCGTCGTCTGGACTGACGACGGCTACCGACTCGCCGGCGGCGCGTATCCCGGTCGACCCAAGCGCGGACCGCCCGAACTCGTTGCGGCACTCACCGACACGATCGAGCCGACGGCCGCCCGCGAGGAGTTGCTCGCGCTGATCGCTGGCTGTGTTGAAAGCTAAAATCGTGGTGTCGACCAGGCTACAGGTCGCCGTTTTCGGACGAATCGTCGTCAACACAGCCGCCGGCGACGTCCGTGAGAAGCGAGAGCTCGCCCTCACGAGAAACCAACACAACGAGGTTCTGGCAGTCTTGCTCCGCCAGCTCGGTCGAAGAAAACCGCGCCCGCGTGCCGTCGTCGAGCCGGACGGTTAGCTGAAAGTCGCCAGGATCGGTCGGCCAGCCCGAATCAAGAAGTAGACTACTGTCGCCGCTGTCGCTGATCGGGCCGAGTTCGTGTTCCTCCCAGTATTCGATTTCGTCGTCCCACTGCATGATAATGTCCAGCGCGTGCGAACGGCTGTTGAGGTTTTCCAGTGCAATCGTCTCCAAGACGGGTCCGTCACCCCTCGGTGTCTCCCGAGTCGTCTCACCGTTTCCCGCACAGCCAGCGAGCGCGCCGACGCTCACCGCGCTCCCGACAGCGAGCAGTCGACGGCGTGAGTACCCACTCATATGTCTGTATTGGCAAACGAGAACGTATAACGCTTTGTCAGACACTGCGCGGCGGCCGAAGGCGTCGACCCGCCGCCCGAACAACGCCACGAAGATCGACACTGAACGGCGCAATACCGAGCAGCTCGGCGAGTCGGCCGGCCCCCTCGCCCGGTCGGTACGTCGCCACTCGGCTGCCACGGACTCGGACGACAACCGCCGTTTCGAGTTCGAGTGGGCTCTCGACGATCAGGGTTCGGATGACGTCGACTGCCTCGGTTTCCGCAGCCGTCCGGAGCTCGTCGAGCGCGCCAAAGCTGCGGGCGTCGACGTACAGTATTCCGTCGTCGGTCGAGACGTCAAGCGTGGCGTTCGACAACCCAACCGTAAGATCGGCGTCGACGGCCAATCCCGCCTGCTCGTCGGTGGTCACTGCTCGGAGTCGCGCTCGCGGGCCCGGATCCGGACGGTGCCGTCGAGCCGCCAGCGGGCGTGGTCGGCGTCCTCGCCGATCCGGTCGGGGACATCGATCTGCATGTCGTCGAACTCGTAGGTAATCTCGGCCCCGCGGCCTGTGAGTCGTTCATAGAGGCCAATCGCCAGCTCCGGCCACGTTTCGGTCTCGTCGAGACTGCTGGAGTCATCTGTCGACATCAGTGAATAGTACGCGATACCGATACAAAGAGTTGGTGTCGACAGCGACGCCGACTGGTGTCGACAGCGACGCCGACTGGTGTCGACAGCGATCCAGCCCGGACACTCAGCAGTTACGCGCGAAGGTAAGATACCCCGTATGGCCGACGCCCGCCGTCGACGGTCGGGTGCCGCGATCATCGAAGGTCATCTCCCGTTGGATCGTCTCGATGGTCTCGATCTCCGAGAGGCTGGCCTCCTTGGCTGCGGCGACCGTCTTCCGGGAGTTCTCGACGAACGGCGAGTAGACTGCAACGTAGCCGCCCGACACCAGCAGTTCGGGAACCGACGCGACGATCTCGGGGGCGTCTTCGGTATCGAGGGTGAGCAGATCGAACGGCTCGCCAGCGGTGAGAGCCGCAAGGTCTTCTGTGATGTCGCCGGTTCGCACGTCGACCTGCTCTGTGACGCCGGCGGTTTCCATGTTGGTTCGGGCCACCTCGGCGAACTCGTCGGACTGCTCGTAGGTCGTGACCGACGCGCCAAGTCGACCGAGATACGCCGACAGCACCCCCGTTCCAGTGCCGGCGTCGAGCACGCGGTCGGTGGCGGCCGCACCAGTGTGGCCGACGACCAGTCCGATGTCGCGGGGCATCATCGGCGCGCCGGTGCGTTCGAGGTGGTTGAACAGATCCGGTCCGCGCAGTTCGCGGACGACGAACTCTGTGCCGAGATGGCTCTCCAAAACGTCGCCGCCCTCGACGTCCTCGGGGACTGTTAGGACGCCGAGGTCGGTCTGTAGCTCCTCGCCAGGTGCCCGCAGATACTCTCGATCGCCGTGTGTGAGGAGGATCACTTCAGTCGCGAGATCGCTGCGGCGAGATCGCCGTCCTCGGCTTCGAGGGCCTCACGTGCGTCGCTTTTCGAGACGCTGGCCTGTGAGGCGACGAGTGTGATATCATCCTCGGGGATCTCGTCGTCGGCTTCGAGTTCGGCTGCGTCAGTCGACGCCTCGGCGTCGGTTGTTTCGGGTTCGCCAACGATCTGATACGTCTGGGTGCCCTGGGCGTCCATGCGGGTGACTTCCGGGCCGTCGAAGACGAGTTTCTCGCCGTCGGTTGTGGTGATGGTGACCGTTTCGGCGTCGATGTCGGTGACATCGATCCCCATCTGTTTCATCATCTGTTGCATCTTCCGTGGGTTCATACCGCCGCCTCCAAACATACCCTGAACGTCTCGGGCAACGACGAAAAGCGTGACGAAGCCACCCGCGGTCGACCGCCTTTGTGACCTGTTGGTGAAACCCCCACCCGATCGCAGACTGACGCCCCGGTCTGAGAGTCACTGATTCTGCAAAAAATCTTACACATACGGGCCGCCAATCGGACTGTGATTGTCCATGACCCATTCACGACGCAGAGACGTACTCAAAGCAGCCGGAACAGTCGCCGTCGTTGGCGGGCTGGCGGGCTGTGCCGACAACGGCGAGCCAGTCGAAGACGAGGAGGGCGAAGCACCGACCGAAGAGCCCGAAGAGACTCAACAAGAAGAGGAACCGGAAGACGACGTTGGGGCGTTCCGCGTCGCCCACACGTCGCCGGACGCGCCGAACGTCGACATCTACTTCGACGACCAGGCAGTCATCGAGGATCTGGGATTCCGCGAGGTCAGCCCTTACGAGGAGGTCGAACCTGGGAGTTATCAGGTCCAGGTCACCGCCGCCGACGATCCGGACACGGTCGTGTTCGACGAGGAGGTCGAAGTGGAAGGCGGTGTGACAAATACGGCGGTCGCCTTCGGCGAGGCTGCCGGCGGCCCCGAAAACGAGTTCCAGGTCGAGGTGCTCGAAGATGACATCAGCGACCCGGGCGAGGATATGAGCCGCGTCCGGCTGTTCCACGCCTCACCCGACGCCGAGGACGTCGACATCGTCGTCGGCGAGGCTCCCGAGGACGTCGAAGAAGAGGAGGAAGAGGAAGAAGAAGAAGCTCCTGCGGACGAACCGCCCGAAGACGAACCGCCTGAGGAGGACGCACCCGAACAGACTCAAGAGGAAGACGAGCCACCGGCCGAAGACGAG
>CAZOOU010000108.1:0-5082 GCA_964581495.1 uncultured Haloferacaceae archaeon | reverse complement strand
CGGCCCTGCCGGCTCGGTGAGGATATGCACTGTGCGAACCTCTCGTTTCCCGGCCTGACGACCGACGGCGGCTTTGCCGAATACCTGCTCACGTCGGATCGGGCAGTGATCCCGCTTCCGGAGGGTGCAGACACCACGACCATCGCACCGCACGCCGACGCCGGTATTACGGCCTACCACGCCGTTAAAAAGGCCACAAAAGAGCTCAATCCGGGCGATACGGCGGTCGTCATGGGCGTCGGCGGGCTGGGCCACATCGGCCTGCAGTGTCTCGAAACGATGAGTCCGGTCGACATTATCGCCCTCGACATCAAAGCCGAAGCCCGCGACCTCGCCGAGGAGTTAGGCGCACACTACGCGCTCGATCCCTCAGAAGACGATATCGTCCAGCAGGTGCTGGATATCACCGACGGCGTCGGTGCCCACCAGATTCTCGACTTCGTCGGCCGCGATGAGACCACCGAGTTGGGCCCACAGATCGCCGCCGGCAACGCCGACCAGCACATCATCGGCTACGGCGGCCACATCCACCAGCCAGCCCAGACGCTGGTCAGCGGCGAGTTCGGCTTCCGCGGCACGCTCGTCGGCAAGTACGCCGAACTCCAGGAGCTGATGGCGTTGGTCGACCGTGGCGATGTGGAACTCCATACCAGCCAGTACGATCTGGGCGAGATCAATACGGTCGCCGAGAAACTCGAACACGGCGAGATCGAAGGCCGGGCAGTAATTACACCCTAACGAGATTAGCAGTCTTCTAACACCGCCTCAGCCGCGAGGCGGCCGCTTTTGAGCGCGCCCTGGATCGACGACCACTCGGTGTACTCGCCGGCGAGATAGGTTCGTCGACCCCCATCCCGGACGTCCGGCAGCGAGTCGTGGATTCCGGGTGGTTGGGCGAACTGGGCGAACGGAATCCGGTCGGTCGCAAGGGGCTCCACGGAGTCAAAGCTCCGTTCGGGATACCACGACGCAAGCGTCTCGCGTGTCGACGCTGCCAACTGCTCGCTTGGCGTCTCGAATATGTCTTCGCCGAGGAACGTCGCGTTGAGGAGTTGGCTGTCGCCGGAGGCGTACGTGGGGGCGACCTCGGACAGTGGAACAATCGTGTTCGGATTAGTGTCGCCGGCGTTGAGCAGGAGTCGCTTGCCGGTGTCGAGCGGCGGGCCGTCCAGACGGTAGTACTGGGTGACACAGCCGATGCCGTCGGTTGGTATCTCATCGGTGCCAGTGAGTCGAGCCGCGACTGTCGGTTGGGTGGCGACGACCACCGCGTCGACTGCTCGGCGGTCGTCGTCAGTGACGACGAGTGCGTGCCTGCGTTTTTGGCTGAGTTCGGTGACGGCTTCGCCAGTCACGATCTCTGCGCCGGCTGCCTCGGCACGGTCGGCGAGTTGGCGAGCGATTGCGCCCATCCCATCCGCTGGAAGCGCGGTTTTGCCATCACTGAGCGCCTTGAACGTGTACTCAAAGACACGCTTGGAGGTCGACAGCGAGCGATCCAGCGTGATCCCACCGTAAAACGGCGCGATGAAGTTCGACAGATAGCGTTCGGAAAAGCCCCACTCGCGGAGATACGCACGAATCGAGCGATCCGACCGCGAGAAAAGCGAGTCGAACGGTCGACCAGCCAGATCCCGGCGGAGCGCGAGCGTTCGGAGCTTGTCGCTGAACGACACCTCGCTGTTGGTCACCGTCTCGAAGGCAGCCGTTGGATCGCGCAGCGGGTCCGACAACACTGAGCGCTGACCCGGCCGGGCGATGACGGCGCCTGGTTTGAAGTATCGCAGATCAAGCGCGTCGAGATCCAGTTCACGCTGGAGGGCCGGATACCCCGTCAGCAGGACCTGAAACCCACAGTCAAGCGTGTAGCCGTCCTGCTGGCGGGATCGCACACGGCCGCCGACCGTCTCACGCTGTTCGTACACCGTCACATCCGCGCCGCCGTCGGCGAGATGGCGTGCCGCGACGAGCCCAGCAAGGCCAGCACCGACGACGACAACTGAATCGCTCATAGCCCATGGTTCGGCCGGCCGATACAAAGAAACTGCTATGCAACCGTCGACGAGGGCTCAGAACGCCGCAGAACCAAGCCACTCATCGATGGCGTCGACGGCCGTCTCGGTGAGTGTGAGATCGAAATACGTCGCACCCTCGATTGACTCGAGTTGTGTCGACGCCCGAGCGCCGAGCAGCTCCGGGTAGGCCTCCGGATACGCGGTCTCGTCGTCGCTGCCGACAAGTGTCAGACAGGGTCGGTCGACCATTCTCTCGGTGGCGTCTTCTTCCGGTGTGTACGACGCCATGAGTCGGTAGGTATGGTCGAGCGTCTCGGTGCCGTCCCACAGCTCGTCGGGAATCTCGTATTCGACGGTAACCATCTCCGGATAGCGATCGATCCCAACGCCGGTGAGCACCCGGTGCAGAAAGATCCGGTCGCCGTAGAAGTTCGCCCAGCCACCCATCCCGGGGCGGGTTGTCGACGTGCCACGGCCCAGATACGGAGCCAACAGCAGAAAGCCGTCGACGATGTCGCGCCGAGGTGTCGCGGCAAACCGGACGACGACACCGCCGCCGGTGCCGTGTCCACCGACGACGAGAGTCAGATCAGGATACAAGTTCTCGACACGGTCGACCAGAGATCGAATGTCGTCTTCGAGCTGGCCACGAGCGGCGACGTTGCCCCGCTGTTCGGGATCGGGTCCGTGACCCCGGAGATCCGGCGTGAAAACGTGGGCGACGTTGGCCTCGGCGAGCGCGCTCGCCAAGGGCTGCAGCAGTCGGCTATCGAAGACGGCCGTATGCAGGAGAATCAGGACGGAATCGGGGTTTTCGGCCCGGTAGAGCCGGTACTCCGGAAACGGCTTTTCGGCGGTTGCATACCGGGTCAGATCCGGCAGCGCGCCGTCGTCGATCCGGTCGAACCCTCCGAAATCCAGCGTTTCCTCGGGAGCGTCATCGCCGAGACAGCCAGCAACTCCGGCAGCGATACCCGCGGCTCCGAGCTGTAGCGTTCGCCGGCGCGTCGGCGACGAATCCATATTTCGATCAGCTGTAGAACCGATATAAGTATTCGGCCTCTACTATTAAAATTGGTAATTTGCGACCAGGCGACCGTCTTCGGGGAGCCCTCCGGAGACGAGAAGGGCTTAGTCCGTGCTCCCGTAAGCTCAGTGTATGGAGCAGACTCCAGCGTTCGAGGGGCTCGTCTGTGTCGACTGCGGGACGGTGGGCGAACCGGAAACCACCCAACAGTGTCCGGACTGTGAGGGTCGGCTGGAAACACGGTACAACTACGAGACGGTTTCGGCAGCCGATCTCTTCGAGCAAAGCGAGACGGGCGGCGACGGACTGTGGCTGTTCGACGCCCTGTTGCCGTTCGACCGGTCGACGGCAATCACGGCCGCCGAGGGGGCGACGCCACTTATTGCGGCCGACCGGCTGGTCGAGGAGTTGGCCGTCGACTCAGTGTATATCAAAGACGAGGGGCGAAACCCAACCGGGACAGTGTATGACCGCGGGATGAGCCTCGCGGCGACAGCGATCAGCGGCCACGACGAGCCGAGCGATCTCGAACCGCTCGCGCTTGCCTCGCCGGGCAACAGCGGCCAGTCGGCGGCCGCCTACGTCGGCCAGCTGGGGCTGCGTTCGTACAGCTTCGTTCCCTCGCGGTCGGCGTTTTCGAACAAGGCGATGATCAACGTCCACGGCGGCCAGATGCGCGTTGTGGGCGGGCGGTACGGTGATGCCGCGGCCGCGGTCGACGAGCAGTTAGCCGCCGACTACTACTCGCTGCAGGAGTTTGCCACTCCCTACCGCCACGAGGGAGTCAAAACGCTGGCCTTCGAGCTGTACAGCGATCTCGGCGAGCTCCCCGACGTGGTGTTCGTGCCGACGAGCACCGGCGAGATCGTGACGGGTCTCGGAAACGGGTTCGAGGAGCTGACGAAGATTGGTCTCACGGAGTCGACGCCCACCATCGTCGCCGTCCAGCCGACGAGCTGTGCGCCGATTGCCGCTGCGGTCCAACAGGGACGGGAGAGCCCGGAGCCGTGGACCCACCCCGACACCATCATCGGCGAGCTGGAGGTGGCCGATCCGGCCGGCGGCACGCAGGCCGTTGAGACCCTCCAGCGACTCGGCGGGGCAGCCGTGATGGTCGACGACAGCGACAGTCTGGATGCGGCGACGACGATTGCCCACAACGAGATCATCGAGATGGGACCGTCGGGCGGCGCGGCCGCGGCGGGTGCCTGGGAGTGGGCCGAAGAGGGCTCGTTCGACGGCGACGAGACCGTCGTCATACTCAACACCGACGCGGGCGTCAAAACGCCGGACATCCTGCGAAGCCATCTGATGGGCCAGGGCGTCTGAACCGGTCGACCCGGTAGCTATTTGCGGCCGACACCGCTAGCTTGGCGTATGTTCAGCGACGTGATGGAAGACTATCTGAAGGCGATCTACGTGCTTCAGGCCGAGGGCGACCCACCGGTTTCGACGTCGGCAATCGCGGAGTATCTGGACAAAACCCCGCCCACAGTCACCAGCATGGTCGGCAAGCTCGCCGACCACGGGCTGGTCGACCGCGAGAAGTACAAAGGCGTCGAGCTGACGACCGAAGGCGAGACGGTCGCCCTTGAGGTGATTCGGCACCATCGCCTGTTGGAGACGTATCTCACCGAACACCTCGACTACTCGTGGAGCGAAGTCCACGAGGAGGCCGACCGGCTCGAACACCACATTTCCGAGGAGTTCGAACGCCGGGTGGCCGAAGCCCTCGACTACCCCTCGGTCGACCCCCACGGCGATCCGATTCCGGGCGCGGATCTCGAACCGCTGTCGACCGATGACTCGGTGCGACTCAGCGAGTTCGACGAGGACGACCACGTCGTCGTCACCCGTGTCAGCGACCGCAACGACGAAGAGCTGGCCTACTTGGAGGACGCCGGCATCACGCCCGGCACCGAGCTGGTCGTCGTCGACATCGCCCCGTTCGGCATGGTGACTGTTCGGACGCCCGCGGGCGACAAACAGAGCCTCCCGGAGTCAGTCGCGCGGTCGATTCGGGTCGAGCCGGTCGACGAG
>CAZOOU010000107.1:0-5135 GCA_964581495.1 uncultured Haloferacaceae archaeon | reverse complement strand
GCGGGTCTCGCCGCTGGGGTTGGTCTCGTCGCTTTTGACCCGTCGACCGGGCAGCGAGGCACGGATTTCGGGGCCGAGTTCGGCCAGCGTCTCGAAGATCTCGTCGACGACTGCCTCGTGATCAGTGTCGCTCATTAGTCGAGTGCCGCCGGGTTGGTTGGTTCCGATCCCATCACGTCGAGTGCCTCTCTGACAGTGGCCTCCTCGAAGATGACGGCTTCGAGACCGTCGAGGATCTGTTCGGGGTTGTCGCGCTGGAAGACGTTTCGACCGACTGCGAGGCCGTCAGCACCGGCGTCCATCGCGTTTTTCACCGTCGACAGGAAGTCCTGGTCGTTGGTTTTCGAGCCACCGCTCATGACGACCTTCGAGTCGGCAGCCATGTTGACCGCGTGGCTCATCGCTTGGGGCGAGCCGGGATACTTCACTTTCGTGATGTCCGCGCCGAGCTCAAGGCCGAGGCGCGTCGAGTAGGCGATGGTGTCGGGGGTGGTTGCGTTTTTGAGACCCTGTCCGCGCGGGTAGGACCACATGACGACGCCGAGGTCGTGTTCGCGGGCGGCCTCTTGGGCGTCGCGGAACTCCTCGACCATCTCGATTTCGTGGTTCGACCCACCGTAGACGGTAAAGCCGATGGCGTCGGCCCCGACCTCGGCGGCGTTTTCGACCGTCCAGTTCACGGCCGAATTGGGTTCGCCCATCCAGAGGTTCGACGTGCCGTTGAGTTTGGCAAGGAGAGTCACGTCGTCCTCATAGGAGGGGTAGTAGCCTTCGGCGATACCTTTCTGGACCGCCACGGCGGTGACCGCGCTGTGGGTGCCGATGTCGAACACGCGCGCCGGATCGGCTGTCGCGGGGTTCGGTTCGAAGTCGACTGGTCCGTGCTCCAGCCCGTGGTCGTAGGCGAGAATGAGCGACTTGCCGTCGCGGGTGATCGCCTCGTCAGCGTGTGGGATCATCAGTTGTATGTGCCGTAATCTAGGATAAAAACGCTGTGGTCAATCTCCGGGATTTGATACGTTAGAGACTGCCACAACAGCGTTTTCGGCCGTTCGGCATTATTTTATTTTGTAGTAAAAATCTCAGAGATATTGTGTTCAACAGCAGAATCCATAGATAACAATTGTTATCGACCAGAAAACTACATGATCATCCACAATAGTTGTGAGAGGTCACGATCGAGCGGCCGCTCGCGCTGCCTGGGACCACTCTTCGACAACAGTCGACGGAAGCTCTAGGACGTCAGCCACGCGCTCGGAATCAATTGCCGCAAGCTGCCGCACTGAGGAAATGCCGGCCTCCGCCAACAGGTCGACCGTCTCATCGTCGATAGCCTGCAACTCACCCACGGGCGTCGGTGTGCTTCGGGCGCGCCAAGCGGCCTCGGCGCTGACGGCCTCCCGTTGCGTCTCGGTCGTCTGCCCGTGGGTCGGCCACGGTGTCGGCTCGTCGGTAGTCGAGGGGGTGCGGGTCGGGCTCTCGTCGGCGGCCGACTCGTCGGTCAGTTCGTCGGTCGACGGCTCGCTCGCGGACTCCCAGTCGCCCGCCGACGCGGCCACCCAGGCGGCTTCCGCGCTGCCGAGCCCGCGGACTTGCGCGGAGCGGCGGCCCAGATCGCCACCCGAGCGAAACGACCACGACAGCGAGTGCTCTCGGCGGATTTTGGCGGCGACGCCCGGATTGACCCCGGCGTCGACCAGTCGTCGGTAAGAGACGCGTTTGTCGGTGATGGCTGTGGCGTCGTACCCCGCTTGCCGAAGTGTCGCTGCTGTCGCTGGGCCAACAAACCGGACCGACTGTAGGGGTCGGTCGAGGCACTCGGAGTCTGCATTCTCAGTCGACACGCCCGGTCACCATTCTACATGAATGTTAGTACCACAGCTAAAGAATATTTGCCCCGGATTACTATTCCTGAGAGTTAGAAATCCGGTGCACACGACCATCCAAAGTCCAATAATATCAATTGTATGTCTTTTACCCGTTGCTAAACGTTGTGTATGCGAGTTCTACAGCACAACGTACTGCGTGCTGAGTACAGTTCAGTCAGCAGTCGTACCGCTGGGTGAGACAGCAGCCGTCGACCGATGTGAAACCGTTTTGAACGCGGTCCCGAACATGCGGAAGATCGCGACTTGGCCGTAGAACTGGAGGAAGGGCACGAGCAGCAGGCCGACGACCGTAATACTCAGGATGCTCGTAGCGACCCACAGCAGTACGGCCACGACCAGCGGCAGCAGTACGGCGATCAGGTACTCGCTACTCAACAGAATTGGTTTGATCGTCTCGAAGTCGAACGCTGCACCGAACGAATCCTCGATGGCGTAGTTCGTTAATGCGGCTGGCACCATGTAGTACACTGCGAACACGACCGGGACGAACAGCAATCCCAAAAGCAGGAACGCAGTAAGTCCCAGACCAGCGACGATACCGCCGCCGTCACCGCCAGCACTCCCTGCGACCCCGATGATGCCGAACAGCACAAACCCGATGGCACCAAAGACGACGAACGGCACCACCGAGTAAATAATCGAAATCACCGTTCCGACGAGTCCTTTGACGAACAGATCGCCCCACTCGTCGAACTGCGGTGGTTCATCGATTCCTCCGACCGTCGTTTTGAGCACCCGAATCAGGTAGCCGACGAGCAGAAACGCCGGGATAATGAAAAACGAGAAGATAGCCAACAGGCCACCGATTGCAATTCGGCCGATCCAGTCGCCACGTACGGGGTATGACATTCCGTCTTCGAACATAGTACAGGAAGTTTGACACAGTCTTATATAAGTTGTCAAATGGACATGTATCTAACACAATAGTTGTGCACTGATTCGACACTAGTTACAGTGCAACAAATTCGACCAACACGCCACCAGTCGACGCCGGATGCAGAAACGCCACGTCGTGGCCCCACGCGCCGGGCCGCGGCTCGGTGTCGATCAACTCGACGCCGCAGTTTTGCGCCCGACGCAGGGCGGCGTCGATAGCCGGCGTCGACAGCGCGAGATGGTGGATGCCCGGGCCGTGGCTGTCGAGATAGCTGGCAATCGGCCCACCCTCGTGCGGTTCAAGCAGTTCGAAATACCCTTCGCCAAGCTCCAAAAACACAACCGTCATCCCGTCGAACCGCTGGCGATGCACAACGGGTGCGTCGAACAGTTCACCGTACAACTCGGCGAGCCCGTCGGCGTCGTCGGTCGCAATCCCGGCGTGATGAAACTCCATATCGACCTGTCGACAGCGAATCGTATAAAAAGCCGCTGTGTGTCACACGCTATTAACCACCAAGACAAGTCGGACACTGATTGTGAGACAGCCAAGATGATCGTTATGACGCTGAGGTGGTCCCCTGTCCGAAGTTCATACAGACATGGCATCGTCCATGGCTGCGCCGAACTCAGCACCGTCTCCTGCGAGCACGCCGAAAAACGGACGAACGTCCAAGCGTGTTCGATGGGTGCGGGCCATCGTCACCGTCTATTTATAAGCGCAGATGACGCCGACGGTGCAACAGCAGTCCTGGCTTGCGGCACGGCCGTCTCGCTCACCTGACAGCTCCGACAGAACGGACTGTTCTCGTAACCAACTCACACCCATTTGAGGGTACCCACTGGTGATAGTTGGCACGCCGTCTTGTTGTCGACTGCCGGAACGGACGTTGAATAGGCTGGCCGCCGACAGTACGCCGCAGTGGCCCGACTCTCGATGCGGATCGCGCTGTATGCTGGCTCGTTTTTCGCGTTGACAGCCACCTACACCTGGCTGTATCAGTGGGGGATGGCAACGCTCGAAGGCGAGCCCAGAACGCTCATCCACTCGCTCGAGGTCGTCGTCCAGTCGATGACGACAACGGGCTACGGCCAGGACGCCCCCTGGGAGAGTGCCGAGATGACGGTCCTGATGATGGTCATCCAACTCTCCGGAATTGCCTACATCTTCGTTGCCATCCCACTGTTCGTCGTGCCGTGGCTCCGCGACATCGTCGCCGCCTCGCCGCCCGAATCGGTCGACCGGCTGTCGGACCACGTCGTCATCGTCGGCTACACCGATCTCTGTGAGTCGCTTGTCGACGAACTCTCGGCGCGCGACACGCCGTATCTCATCGTCGAAGCCGACGACGACCGCGCCCGGACGCTCCACGAGCGCGACCGTCCCGTGCTCCATGCCGACCCCACCGACGAGACGATCATCGAGGCAGCGTCCGTCGACACCGCAACCGCCGTCGTCGTCGGCTCCGCGGAGGACGAGTATATTCGTGCCGTGTTGACGATCACCGACCACGCGCCCGACGCCATGGTTGTTGCACTCATCGAAACCGCCGACCGTGCCCGCTATCTTCGCTATGCCGGCGTCGACCAGGTGCTGTTTCCATCCCACCGGCTCGGCAAGGTACTCGGCGATAAGGTCCGAGAGATCATCATTACCGAGTTCGACGTTGCTGGCCTCACCGACGCTATCGAGATCCGAGAGTACACCATCCCCACCCAAAGCGACCTGTTCGACGAGCCGCTCGCGGACTGTCGACGACTCGAATCGACCAACGCGACACTGCTTGGGGCGTGGGTCCGTGGGGATCTCCTCTCGACGCTGTCGGCTGCCGTGCACACTGATCGAACGACGCGGCTGCTCGTTGCTGGGCTGTCAGCCGACCACGAGGCGGTCGCCGACATCGTCGGCCGCGCTGGCCGACGCTATCAGCCAGCCACGCAGGTGATCGTTGTCGGCGCGGGGTTGGTCGGCGAAATCGTCACCGGGGTGCTCGAACGCGCCGGTATTGAGACAACCGTCGTCGACTGCCACGCGGGTCCGCTGGTCGATATCGTCGGCGATGGGGCCGAAGAGACAGTCCTGGACGATGCAGGCATCGAGACTGCCGACTCGCTGATCATCACGCTGGCAGAAACAGCGGCCATCGACACGACACTCGTTGCGCGGGCGCTGAACACCGACCTCGAAATCATCGTCGCCGCAGAACACACATCCGAGGTCGACGGGCTCCGAATCGCTGGCGCAAACTACGTGCTCGCGCTGCCATCGATTGCAGGCCGAATGCTCTCCCAAACCGTTTTCGAACGGGCAGTGATGCCACTGAACGACCGGATTCGGCTGGTCGTAATCGACGCCGACCGTCTCGTCGA
>CAZOOU010000106.1:0-5169 GCA_964581495.1 uncultured Haloferacaceae archaeon | reverse complement strand
TCGCCGAACTCCACGACGAAGAGACCGTCGAGCGCGACAAACGCGAACACAGCGGTGCGGGCAACAACCCCTACGAGTACGAGGCCATCGCGCCAAGCAACCTCGTCCGGGGTGTCGTCGGTCAGGTCCAGCGCGAACTCAACACCGTGTTCAACCTCGACCGTCGACTCGGCGGCGACAGCGAAGACGGCGGTCCGGTGACGATCAACGTCGACAGTACCGACGACGGGGACAGCGAGGCCGTCGAGATCGATATCGAGGATGCGGCCGACACCGAACGCAGTGTCGACGAGGATGATACCGACGACGCCAACGACGCCGACGAAACTGACGAGGATGACGCCACGTCGACGGACGCGGCATCGTAGAGTCCGGATATTTAAGTTCGCAGCGCGCTACGCCGCAGTATGAAAGTCGCGCTGGGCGGGACCTTCGATCCCGTCCACGACGGTCATCTCGCGCTGTTCGAGCGGGCCTTCTCTCGTGGTGATGTGACCGTTGGGCTGACTGACGATGAGCTTGCGGCCCAGACCAGACACGTCGAGCGGTACGTCCGACCGTTCGAAGACCGCCGTGCGGACCTCCGCGATGAACTCGAACCGCTGGCCGAGGCCCACGACCGCAGCTTCGAGATCCGGCCGCTGAGCGAGCCGACCGGGATCGCCGTTGAACCACAGTTCGACGCGCTGGTCGTCTCGCCGGAAACCGTCGACGGAGCCAAGCGAGTCAACGACCGCCGCCGCGAGCGTGGGTTCGATCCGCTTTCGATCGAGGTCGTCGACCACGTCCCGGCCGACGACGGCAAGCGAATTTCGTCGACGCGAATCGTCACCGGCGAGATCGACCGACATGGCAATCTCACGCCCGAACGCGCCGGTCGCGAGCAGACCAGACCCTGACAGCAACCGGCGGGCGACTACCAGCTTGGTGGTCGAAAGCCGGCATCTTCGAGCAGTTCTTTCCACCGAGATTGAATACTGAGTCGTGAAACACCGAGCCGGTCGGCCACGGCGGGTTGTGAGCGTTCTTCGCCGCCGATCAGTGCTGCTGCATACAGGCTTGCGGCCGCAACAGCCGGCTTTGAGCGTTCCTCGTCGGGAATATGCGACAAAAACAGGTCTGTCGCGGTCGACCGGACCGACTGGCTCAGTTCGAGGTCGTCGCCGGCCGCCTCGAGCCGTTCGAGCCAGTCGCTGTGTTCGAGCCGGTCCCGTGCACGGTACATATACGACTGGTCGGGCTCGGTGGCAGTAACTCATTTGGTCGAACCGCGTGGCTGTCGACGGCGCTGGCTGTCGCACAGAACGACAGTTTCTTAGTTGGGTTAGGCCCTACCTACGAGTGCGCGTGGGTAGCCAAGCCAGGAAAAGGCGCAGCGCTTAGGACGCTGTCCCGTAGGGGTCCGAGAGTTCAAATCTCTTCCCACGCATCCACCATTTTCAGCGTCGGGTCGCTTACGGTGATCACTCTCTGCTCACAGCGACGAAGTCGCCGTTCGCATGGTTAGCGAGGAAGCTTCGCTCGCGGATGCTATACGGCCGCCCAAGGTAGTATCTCCCTAACCAGTCGACCTGGGTGACAGTCAGCCGTGTGTCAGACGTACCCCATAACTACTTTATTAACGCCGGGAATATATACGAAGCAATGACCTCCCTCAGCGACATTCTCACCGACCTCGTGGCGGATGTCGACGCAGTGTTTCTGTTTTCGCCGAACGGCTCGTTTTACGAGCAGTTCGAGGAGATTGAAAACGTCGTCGTCATCGGTGCCGAAAACACGGTCGACGCCGAAACGTTCGTCGAGCTGCCGATCCCGTTTGCGGATATCAAGGACCGAATCAAGTTCGGAGTCGAAGGCGCGATGGACGCCGATTTGGTTGGCGAGGGTGATGTCGTCGCCTGTATTGGCTCGCTGTTTAGTGATGATGCGGATTTCACTATGCGAGTTCGAGTCGACGAAACAATGCGCTCGGGAATCTACGAGCTGTTTACCAGTTCCCGCGCGGACCCCGCGGTGATCAGCGACGTGTTCGATGTCGCCTTAGAGCTGGGTCGCAAGGGCCAGAAAGGCAAACCCGTCGGCGCGCTGTTCGTCGTTGGCGACGCCGGCAAGGTGATGAACAAATCCCGCCCGCTGAGCTACAACCCGTTCGAGAAATCCCACGTCCACGTCGGCGACCCCATTGTCAACGTGATGCTCAAGGAGTTCTCACGGCTTGATGGAGCCTTCGTGATCTCGGATTCGGGAAAAATCGTCTCCGCGTACCGCTATCTCGAACCCTCCGCCGAGGGCGTCGACATCCCCAAAGGCCTCGGTGCACGGCATATGGCCGGCGGCGCGATCACCCGCGATACGAACGCGACCTCGATCGTGCTCTCGGAGTCCGACGGGCTGGTTCGCGCATTTAAAGGTGGAAAGCTGATTCTCGAACTCGACCCAGAGGAGTACTAACCCATGTTCGGGCCGCTACAGACGCTCGAAGATGTCTTTCAGGCAGTCTCGCCTCGTACCTGGCTGGCAATCGTTATTTTAGCGGTTGGTGTCGTGCTGGCATATCTCGTCGCCGGCATCACGAGTCGACTGCTTGACCGAATGGGTGTTGTCGAGACCATCGAGGGAACGAGTTTCGAGCGGACGACAAACGAGTTTGGGACGTCGACGGCGCGGATTATCACCCAACTCAGCGCGCTGTTTACCTTTCTGCTGTCGGTGTTTGTCGCCATTACGGTCGCTGAACTCCGGTTCGGAGATTTATTCTGGAGTTCGGTGGCAGTGTTCGTCCCACAGCTGTTTGCAGCACTCGTGATTTTGGTCGTTGGTGTTGTAGTGGCTGACAAGGTCGAACTCTTGGTTTCGGAGCGGCTTCGTGGGATTAAGCTCCCGGATATCGGGCTGCTTCCGCTGGTTGCAAAGTACAGCGTGCTGTTCGTTGCGACGCTTATCGCACTCTCTCAGATTGGCGTCGCAGTACTCGCGTTGATCGTCCTGTTGGGTGCCTACGCGCTTGCGCTGATCGTCTTTACTGCCCTGGCAACGCAGGATATTCTGGCTTCGGGGACGGCTGGGGTGTATCTACTGCTCACCCAACCGTACAGCATCGGCGACGAGGTCAAAGTCGGCGGCCAACACGGCATCGTCCAGGAGGTCGACCTGCTTGTGACCAGAATCGAAACAGACGGCGAAGAGTACATCGTCCCCAATCGAACCGTGCTTCAGGACGGCATCGTCCGGATTCACGACTACTGATCTCGACCTCTGATCCCGACTACTGGGTGGCTGTGTCGCCCGTCTGGCGGTCGAGAGGTTCGGCCGGCACACCCGCAACGGTCGACTCCGGTGGCACGTCCCGTGTGACCAGCGAGTTGGCCGCGACCTGTGCGCCCTCGCCAACCACCACACCCGGCAGAACTATCGCGCCCGCACCGATCATCGCCCGCTCGCCAACGACGACCTCACCAGTCCGATACTCGTCCTGTAAAAACTCGTGGCACAGAATCGTCACATCGTAGCCGATGATGGCGTGATCCTCGACTGTGATCAGCTCTGGCCAAAACACGTCCGGCGTCGACTCCAGGCCCCAGGCGACCCCTTCGCCGACGGTTGCGCCCAGCCGGCGAACCAGCCAGTTTTTGAGGTGGAGGCTCGGCGAGATTCGCACCACCCAGACAACCAGATAGTTGATGACGATCCGCAGCGGGGATTTCGCACTGGGCCACGACCAAAGCGAGTTGCGCCGGCCGGGAGTCGGGTGGCGGTCGAGTCGGTGGTGTCGACGCTTGTCGCTGGCGTCCGGCTGATCGTCCTGCGCAGTAGTCACAAGGGAGTGTTTGTCGGGGGCTGATAAAATACCATGCCGCAGTAGCCACCGACTACTTATAAGTCGGCGTCGGTGCAGCGCGATGGGGTCGAAGGAGGTGGCTCCAGTGAGAGTTGCTCAGTCGTCGCCGCGTAGCTCGGCCATGTGGTCGACGCGCTGTTGGACCAGCTCGGCTTTGCCGACGTCGTGGCGGATGCGGAGGCCGTCGCCTGCGGCGGCCAATGCATCCTCGGCGATCTCCTCGGCCGCGGCGATGCTGTCGGCCAATCCGACGACCGCGAACGAGCGGGAGGTCGTGGTGTACAGCCCGTCGTCGCGCTCGTCGACGCTCGCATAGAACAGCAGCCCGTCGCCAACCGTCTCTTCGTCGACAGTGATTTTCGCGCCCGAATCCGGATCGGTCGGATAACCCGCCGGGACAGCGTACTTACAGACGGTCGCCTCGCCCGAGAATTCGAGTTCCGGGAGCTTTTCGCCGTCGCGGGCCGCAGTCAGCACGTCAACGAAGGGTGTGTCGAGCACTGGCAGGGTGTTCATTGCTTCAGGATCACCAAACCGGGCGTTGTACTCGATGACTTTCGGGCCGTCGCTCGTTAACATAAATTGGCCGTACAGAATCCCCTTGTAGTCGGGCATTGCGGCGACGGTGGCCTCCATGATGTCGACGGCGGCCTCGTAGTCGCCGTCGTTCATAAACGGTAGCTCGAAGCCGGTGTCGCTGTAGCTGCCCATCCCACCCGTGTTGGGCCCTTCGTCGCCCTCGTAGGCACGCTTGTGGTCTTGGACGGCTGGGGTGGTTCGCAGGTCGCCGTCGGCGACGAACGCTTGCAGGGTGAACTCCTCGCCGACGAATCGCTCTTCGAGCACGACGCGCTCGTAGTCCTCGCTCCGAATGTACTCCTTTGCGCCCGCCTTGTCGACCTGGTCGCCGATGACTTTCACGCCCTTGCCGCCGGTGAGGCCGGCCGGTTTCACGGCGAGATCGATCTCGCTTTGGTCGATATACTCGCAGGCCGCGTCCATATCGTCGAACGTCTCGAAAATCGGACAGCCTGGGATGTCGTTTTCTTTCATAAACCGCCGCTGGAAGGCTTTGTCCGTCTCGATGCGGGCCTCTTCGGCCTGCGGACCGAAGGTGTAGATTCCCGCCTCGTCAAGTGCGTCGGCAACGCCCGCCTGCAGGCCCGACTCAGGGCCGACAATGGCGAGTGTCGCGTCGACCTCCTCGGCGTAGTCGACAAGTGCGTCGCTGTCGGTTTCGCTCAGTTGTTCGAAGCCATCCGCGAGCCGGACAATACCGGGGTTGCGGTTGCTCGCCGCGGCGTACAGCGAACAGTCAGGGGCCAACGCGC
>CAZOOU010000105.1:0-5224 GCA_964581495.1 uncultured Haloferacaceae archaeon | reverse complement strand
GGCATCACGCTTCTCGGTCTCGAAGAGGGCGCAGTCGACGTCAGCGAGCCCGGCCCGGATGTCCCCGACGACGTCGTCGAGGAGGTCATGGCCATTCGAGAGGACATGATGGAAGGCGACGGCGACGAGATCGTCTGGGACGACACCGAGTACGAATCTTGGAGCGACGAACAGCTCATGTTCGAGTCGGACTCGTTTATCGTCGACAACATCGACGGCGACGAGATCTAACCCGGCTCAGAGAATCGTTACGTCGCCGTTTTCGACCGCGATCTCGACCAGACTCGTCACCTCATGGTCGACGTCGTCCATCGCCGAGGGGCCGTCTTTTTTAATAACGACCGCGATGTCGGCGATGTCGGCGCCGATTGAATCAAGCGCGTCACAGATCGCTGCTAACGTCCCGCCCGTCGACAGCAGGTCGTCGATAATCAACAGCCGGTCGCCGGCCTCGATGTCGTTGATATACATCTCGGATTCGGAGTAGCCGGTTGTTTTGTGGAGCGGCACCTCATCGGCCAGTCCGTACGAGCGTTTGCGGATCACCACGAGTGGAATATCCGTCTGTAGCGACAGCGCGGTGCCGAGATGGATGCCCATCGCTTCGGGGGCGACGATCTTGTCGACATCGAGATCGACCTGGCGGATGATCTCGACGATCACGTCTCTGAGCAGTGCGGGTTCGAGCATCGGCACCCCGTTGCTGATCGGATGGACGACGTACTCGTAGCCGTCTTTGTCGATAATCGGGGCTTCGTGCAGCGATTCGTGGAGCCGGTCCATACGACCCGTTCACGAAAACAGCTCAAAAGTATTCGTTATTGGCGCGCTACTCAAAGGTCGACAGCGCGCCGACCGGCGCGTCTGTTAGCTCGCGGGCCCGCGACATCCCGCGGTTGCCGGCCGCAATCAGCGCAAACACGCCCGTGACCGAGGTGTCTGCCTGGCGGGCGATATCCAACAGGAGTTCTTGGGTTTCACCGGACCGAATCAAATCGTCGACGATCAACACCGACTCACCCGTCGACAGCGCGCAGGCCGGCAGATAGTAGGTGAGTTCGATCCCCGACGCCAGTCGTTGGCGGGATTCGATAAACTCCTCGACGGCGGTCTCTTTGGACTTTTTGGCGTACGCCAGCCGGGCGTCGAAATACGAGGCCATCGCCGCTCCGGTCGTGATTCCATCCGTTGCGGCGGTCAACACCACATCGGGCCGCTCGAAGCCGAAGCTGTTGGCCGCCACGGGGGCGACGAGATCCAGAAACGACTGATCGAAGACGACCGCCGAGTTGTCGACGTACCCCTCGTCGTCGAAGCTGACGCGCCGACCCAACTCGTCGGCCAGCGCGTTGCGGCCGATTCCCTCGACGACGTCGCGGGCGCGGTCGACGCCTGGCAGCACGTGGCCGTTGACGTACCGGTTGAGATCGCCCGCCGGCAGCCCTGTGACCGTCGACAGCTCCTCGTAGGTCCGGCTGTCTTTGAGCATGCGGAGCACTGCCACGGCCTGCAGTTGCAGGGCGGCCTTTTCTGCTCTGTTCATATCCTAACACTCGCTTGTATGCAAGGATGAATATAACGATCCGAAAACGCCGACGAATACACACTGTCGTGGATACCTTGGTTCATTGCATCACCAACAGCTGCCGCTGAAGGGTTGTGTTGCCAGCCGACCGCACAGCTATCGTTCGCGGACGACGACGAACTCGGCGAGATCACGCAGGTAGGCTTTGGCGTCCGTCTCGTCGATACCAGTTCTGTCGAGTGCTTCGAGCGCGAGATTCGACTGCTCGCGGGCCCGCTGGTCGCCCTCCTCGGGTGTGAGGTCAGTCACCTGGACCAGCGAGGGTCGATCCATGGTCTCGTCGTGGCCGGCCGGCTTGCCCAGATCGTCGGCGTCGGCGGTCGCATCCAACACGTCATCGCGGATCTGGAAGGCGACACCAACGCGTTCGGCATACTCTCCAAATGCGTCGACTGTCTCGGGGTCTGCGTTGCTGGCGACCGCGCCGAGTTCCGCGGCGGCCCGAAACAGCGCGCCGGTTTTCCGGCGGGCGAGCGTCATGTATTCGGCTTCATTCGATGGCCGGTCGACCAGCTCGGTGGCCTCGCCCTCGCCGAGTTCGACCATCGATTCGGCGACGATCTCCATGGCGCGCTCGCTGCCCAAAAACAGCCCGAACGCCTCGCCCAACAGCCCGTCGCTGGCGATGATTGCGGGGCCGTAGCCGTGGGCTGCCCACGCGCTCGGGGTCGACCGCCGGACTTCTGAGCGGTCGATAATGTCGTCGATCACCAGCGACGCGTTGTGGACGAGTTCGATGCCCGCAGCAAACTCGACGGCATCCTCGGGCTCGCCGCCCAGTGCTTCACAAACCAGCAACGTTACCGCCGGCCGGACGCGTTTGCCGCCCGCAAGCACGACGTCTTCGAGCTGCACGGACAGCTCGTCGGGGTCGGTCGACTCGATTACCGACTCGAGTCGACTGTTGACCAGTTCGACCCGACGCTCCAGATACTCCATTGCATCACGATAGGAACGCGTAGCGCAAGTAGGTGACGAAACTCGCAGTCGGCTACTCGTTTTCGTCGCGTTTCGAGCCGTCGAGCGCGTCGACGTCCGGCAGCGAGATCAGGTTTTCCCGACCGATCCGGAGCTTCGTGATCCGGTCGTCGTCGGCCATCGACGACAGCAACTGTGAGACTTTGGCGTCCGACCAGTCGGTCTCGGAGACGATATCGGCCTGGCGCATCCGCCCGCCGTTGTCTTCGAGCAGCCGAAGTACCCGTTCGTCGTCGGCCAGCAGCGACAGATCTTCGGGTGGATCGACTGGCTCGTCAGCTGGCGGTGTTTCGGGGTCGGCTGGCTCCGGTGTTGCGGCGGTCGTCTCGCTGTCGGTGGGCGTGGTGGTCGGTGCGGCTTGCTCGGTGTCGCGTCGGCGCAACAACAGCGCACCGCCGATGATCGCCGCCCCGACTACCGCGGCAGCACCCAGTAGCTCCCAGGTGGTGCCGGCGAACGCCGAGGGTTCGAGCGTGATCCGTACGTGTTCGTCCTGATCGAAGGTGTGTGGCCCTTCGATCGTTACCGTGTTGTCGGTAAAGCCGACGTTCGCGCTCGTAATCGCATAGCCGCGCGGTGTGGTAATCCTGAGTTCTTGGTTCTCACTCAGCGAGGTTAGCCACGTTCCCTCTTGGGGTGTCTGGAGCGCGTCGTTGAACACGAGTCGCTCGCCGTCTTCTTCAAGGAACTGACTCCAGGTAAACGAGAGCCTGAGCGTGCCTGTGTTCCCATCGAGGCTACTTGTCCGGTCGACGTCTTCGATCGCCATCTCACGGCCCGTCTCCTCGCTGGCGAAGCCGGCAATGTTCTCATACAGGTCGACCGAAAGCCCGCCCTGCGGGGCGGTGCCGTCTTCGAACTCCGCGGCGACGGTGCTGAACGCCTCACGTTGGCTTTCGGTCTCCAGTTCGTACTCGACGGTGACAACCCAGTCGGCATCCCGGTTCGACTGGAGGTTAATCACGAACTCCGTCGACGGTGTGTCGTGGACGCCCGTCGTCAGTGTCGACATGCCGTCGGTGTTCGGCTGGATCTCGTCGGAAACGGCCGCGCTAGCGGTGAGGCCCTCGTGTGCTGAGGGGGCCTCATCGGCGACGACAGGCGCGGCTCCGAGACACAGGAGCACCACGAGGACGACTGAGAGGGCGGCAAACCGCATATGTTTGTCAACTCACAGTCGCCGCGGAAAACGCTTTCTATCAGTACGGTCTGTCTGACAAACACACCGGAGCCGACGCCCGGTTGTCACTACTCGCCGAGCAGATTCCGGATCGATTCGAAGCCGCCAGGCGCGCTCAACAGTGATTGGTCGAGTTTGTCGAGAATCGCCTTCTGGTTGAGATAGCTGGCGAACGCCAGAATCGTTGGCGGCCACAGCCCAATAAACAGCCCGCGAGTTTTGTTTCCTTTCAGATAAAACTGGTGCCAGGCCAACAGCACTGATGCCGCAGAGGCCATCAACGCCAGATCTGCGCCACGGCTTTCGGCGGTCTGTTTGACATCCTGGTCGGTCGCGGTCTCGGCGGCCTCCTGTAGCGGATCGGAGTCTGATTTCAGTAGCGCCATACACCGACTAGTGAGCCTGCCGACGCATGAACGCCTTTGGCGGCTACGACGACTGTCGACCTGTCGAACTGATTTCGACCGTAACTGACCAGTCGACTACAACAACTGCCATAACTGCTGCATAAGATGTAAAAATAGATAAATATAATCAAAAAGAAGTCGCTATAAACAATAGTGAAAATCAAATGTCCAAAAATCGGCACTGTATATCCACATCGAAACTCAGTATCGAGTTGTTCATTGTTTTGTTTCAGAAAATTGGATAAACATGCAACAATAGCTGGTTTGCATAGGTGTTTATTAATATAGGCTGTAGAAAACTATGCAATACGAACGCAAACGGTGGTAGTATGAAAGAGACACAAATCGCAGACGAACGATACAACCGATACCGAACCGAGCTCATCCAGCCGTCGAGCTACAGCGAGTGGCGACACGCCAACGTAACGTATGCCAACGCGCCGTTTGCGCTGGCGATTTCGTCCCACCAGTCGCCGCCGTCGACCCCACAGCTTCGGGGTATGGCTGCGAGCGACTGATCGGCTGTCGGCACTCCGTTACTGATCCACCGGGAGGTCCGTCCCTCCCACCACACTCCGTTCACTCTGACCGGCGACCCAGTCGCCCCCCGCGGCCAGTTGTCGTCCGGTCGTTCGTTCCACACTACGAGTCCGGACTGTGTGTTTCTCCACAGTGAGGGCACTCGACTTCTTCGGCGCGGAGCTCCGCGCTTTCGGCCCTGACTTCGCGCATCACCGAGGAAATCCGCTCTTCGGCATCCAGTTCGTCGGCCACCGCGAGGTCGACGCCTTCGACCTCAAGCAGGAACTTGGCGACCTCGGTGACCTCGTACATCAGTTCGTCGAGCTCTTCGGCGGTAAAAAAGCCGCTCATTGCCCCATAAAGGAACGTCGCGCCGGATTTTGTCACCTTCCCCTCGAACGACGACCGCGCCTGGTTGACTGCCTGCGGGGTGTAGGTGTCGGTCATAAACGGAACCAAACGGGGGAGATTCTCGCCGATTTTGGTCATCTCGACGCCGGTTTCGGTTCGGAAATCCGAACACAGCCGTGCGATTGCCCACTCGCGGGCGGT
>CAZOOU010000104.1:0-5249 GCA_964581495.1 uncultured Haloferacaceae archaeon | reverse complement strand
TCTCGACGCCCTGTCGCGGGCCGAACGCCAGTTCGAACAGACGCCGCTGGCGAACGTCACGACGCAGGCGACCTCCTATCTCTCGGTGACGGAGGTCTCGGGCTACGTCTCGGACGACTACTTCAAAGGCGACATCGAGGACGTCGACGCCGGACTGCGGAACTACATCGAGGGCAAGCTCAAACCTGACATTCCGGACGACGACTACGTCTGTTTCTACCCGATGAGCAAGCGTCGCGGTGCCGAACACAACTGGTACACGCTGCCGTTCGACGACCGCGCCGAACTCATGAAAGAACACGGTCGCACCGGCAAACACTACGCCGGCAAAATCAAGCAGGTCATCGCCTCCTCTGTCGGTCTCGACGACTACGAGTGGGGCGTGACCCTGTTTGCGGAGGACGCCATCCATCTCAAAGACGTGGTCTACGAGATGCGGTTCGACGAGGCGACCTCGAAGTACGGCGAGTTCGGTTCGTTCTACGTGGGTCGACGGTTCCCCGCCGAGGATCTGGGCGCGTACTTCGCCGGCGAGAGCGTCCCGACCGGCGACGATGGCGGTCACCCACATGGCGAGGGACACGGCCAAGCGCATGGACACGGCGACGGAGATGGCGAGAGCCACGCTCACGGACACGGAGACGGCGAGGGTCACGAACACGGAGACGGCCACACCCACGATGGCGACGTCGACCACGGCCACGGTGGCGACAGCGACCATGCCCACGGCGAGTCGACGCCCGACACCGATGACCCGGCCGACGAGGAGTCGATCCGCGGCGAGTTGGCCGACCTCGACATCTACGCCGGCAAACCCCACGGCGAGGACGTGTACGCAACAGTGCTTTACTCGGAGGCCGACGAAGACGACCTGTTCGAGGAGGTCGACGGACTCCGGAAGAACTTCGACCACTACGGCACGCACGTCAAAACCGCCGTCTACGGCGCCCAAGACGGGAGTCGACGCGCGGTCGTCTCCATCTGGGAGACGGCGAGTGCGGCCGACACCGCGGCGGGCTTCCTCTCGGAGCTCCCCGAGGTCGTCGAGCGCGCCGGCGAGGAGTCGGGCTTCGGGACGATGGGGATGTTCTACACCGTCAAACCTGATTCCCGCGAGGATTTCGTCGAGAAGTTCGACACCGTCGGCGGCGTCCTAGAGGAAACCGAGGGTCACATCGAGACGGATCTCATGGTCAACCACGAAGCGGAAAACGATATGTTCATCGCCAGCCAGTGGACCTCCCAAGAGGCCGCGATGGGCTTTTTCGGCTCGGATGCGTTCCGCGACACCGTCAAGTGGGGCCGTGACGTGCTGGCCGACCGGCCGCGACACGTCTTTTTGGCCTGATCGGCGACGGGCTACCGGTTTCGAATCCGCTCGCGGGTCGACTCGATGTCGTTGTCCACTGATTCGGTTTCGATGACTGCTTCGAGCCGCCGCTCGAAGGTCGCTTCGTCTATTTCGCCGTTCGCATACCTCGTTTTGAGTCGCGCCAGTGGGTCGGTTTCGTCGTCGACCGACTCGGCTTCTTGTGGTGTCTCGTCCGAGCCAACCGCTCGTCTGAGCCGGCGAACAAGGCCGTACAGCAGAAAACAGCCCAGGACGATCGGCGGGCCGATCAGCAGTGCGAACACCGCCGAAACCCACAGCGGAACCGACGGGATGACGACTGTTGGGAGCACGAAAAACAGCGTCACAGCGAGTCCGGTCCACAGCGGCGAGGCCGCGATCCGTCGACCAGCCGCGACAACGCGGGACTCGATGGACATGTCTGACAGTGGGGTCGGCGATCACTTACGGGTTTCGTCGACTGTGGAACGTTGACAGTCGGTGCGAACTGAAAGTAGTCGACGCACTACTGAGTCGACTGCCTGCCGGTGGTTTCGAACCGAACAGGAGGGGTTAGCTGCCGCGCCACTCGCTGGGGTCGCGGGCCCCGTGGCCGGATTCGATCTGGCGGGCTTCGTTGAGCAGCTCGCCGTGATTGAAGATGATATCCGACATCGTGATGATGCCAACGAGATCGAACCCCGAGACGACGGGGAGCTTTTTTACGTTTCTGTGTTTCATTCGTCTGATCGCCGTTTGGACGGTTTTGTTCGGCTCAATTGTCTCCAGCGGTCGACTCATTACTTTTCGGACCGGCACCTTCTCGAACGGGCGATTGGTGGCGTACCCCACTCTAAGGGCGTCCATCTCCGTGACAATGCCCGCGGGTGTCTCATTGTTGAGCACGATGACGCTGCCGACACCGTTCTGCAGCATCTGTCCGGCAGCCCCCTTCATTGTGGCGCCGATGGGTACCGTTACCACCGGTTTGCTCAGTAGTTCCGAGACTCGCATCCCTGAATATTCTTGGTGAGGTTATATTGTTGTTTCGGGAACACACCAAAAAATTGCTAGTTCTGTTCGGGATGGCTCGCCAGCAGGTTTCGAGTCATCACCACCACGCCGTTGGTTTCGCCGGCTGCGTACACCGACTGTTCGTCGACTTCGGTGGGTTTGTCGGTGGCGTCGGTTCCGACGAGTACCTCCCGTTGGTCGGTCAAGACCAGCCGTGTGATGTCACTCGCTGTGGGCCGCCGGTTGGAACGAGCGTTTCGGACTGCAAAGCCAAAGTTGGAGAGATACTCCGCGGAGAACTCACAGATGGAGTCTTCCGGCAGCGAGGGCATCTCACCGTCACCGACAATCCCAATGTTCGTCCGAAGCTCCCGACCAGCAATAGTTTCGATGTGGTCGATCAGCTCGCTGTCGAGGACTGCTGTGTCGACGATGAGCCACACCTCCTCGTCGGCTTCATCAAGCAGCCGCTCGGTTCTGGCTGCAATCGCTTGCCGCCCCGAGAGCGTCCAGACCTCATGGTCGATTTCGGGGCCCTCTTCGAGCGTTACTGGCTCGATTGCCGCAAGCGATTCGTGGACGCCATCGAGCCGTGATTCGTACGTTCGACGGAGCGTTTCGATGGCTTCCGGTAGCTTGACTGCTCGAAAGACCTGGGGGTTTCCGTGTTGGATACTAACCAGTCCCTCGGTTTCGAGTGTGTTGACGGCATCGTAGACGCGGGTTCGTGGTACGTCTGTGATTTCGCTAATCTCACGGGCGGTCGCCTGTGGAACGCGCGAGAGTGCGATGAAACATCTGGCCTCGTAGGTTTTGAGACCAAATGCCTGAAGCTGTTCGACTGCGTCGATTTCAGTTTCTGAGTGTGTCATGGGTCCCAACCATTACCGGCGTGACCGGTCTGTTCGAACTTATCATGGGAGATAAAAAGTGGTTTGGCATTCATATTGGAGGGCAATCATATCCGTTATCGTAACTAACTCATAGTTTCATCCAGTGGTATTTACCCCTTATGTTGGGCTGGTGCCACGTTTACGGTGTGTAACCCAAATAATCACATATTAGTGCCATCAGTGTAATGCTGTCTTGTGGTACGTTGCTGGCATGTTGGTCCCAACCATCGACAGCCGTATCACAGAGGTGGCTTTCTATAGCCACTTTTCTGGCCGACTGGTGGGCGTGGACTCACCGGGCGCACAACCGAATTCATTTACATACTCCCGCGCAATACGGCTACAATGACGAAGCGACACGTCTCGTTGCCCCCGGATGCTGCAGTGGGGGTCCGCGGGTTTATCGAGTCCGTCGACGAGCGGCTCTCGTCGGACGAAGACACCTGCGATGTCGTCGAAGACGTTCTTATTGATCTGTTCGGCGACCGCCAAGACTACGAGGCCTGGCAGGCCGGCCAATCGGTTTCGCCGGCGACCCGGATGCGCCTGCAGGGTTACAACCCCTGTAATGCGACCGTCGAGGCCGAATACTACGCCGAAAAGGACGAAGCCAAATTCAAGCGATCCAAACACCTCCAGTGGCTCTGGCGGCAGTTCGACGCCACACCGATGGCCGACAACGTCGAGTTCGCCCTCCAGTTCCGCCGGATGCTTGCGAACCACCTGTTCGATGAGTGTGGCGAGGACTGCCGATTTTTCAAGGGGATCACCTTTACGTACGGCCACAACATCTCGATCGGCGACAACACCGTCGTCCACGACGACGTCCATCTCGACGACCGCGGCAAACTCACCATCGGCGACCGAACCTCGATCTCCGATGGCGTCCACATCTACAGCCACGACCACGACGTCGTCGACCAAACGTCGGTCCGCAACTATCACACGATCGTCGAAGACAACGCCCGTGTGACCTACGACGCGATGGTTCGGGCGGGCTGTCGCATTGGCGAAAACTCGATCGTCGGTGCCCGCGCAGTCGTCCAGGGTGATGTACCAGCCCACCACATCGTCGTCGGAATGCCCGCCAAGAGCGTCAAAATCAAACCCGGCTGGGAGTCGACCGCCGACCCCATTGGTGACGGCCGACTCGCCAGCAGCCAGGCCGACCGCGAGATCGAATACGAGATCGACAACGAGGTCGACATTTACGACGAGTTCCAGCGGTCGCTGTCGGCACCCGATGCGACCCCGCCCGTCGACGTACCGACAGAACCCGAACCGGACGCCGAGTAGGCACTCCCTAACCGTGTCCACCGCCATCGCGATCAACGTCGCCGCCAACACCAACCTGCCGGGGTTCCGGGGACCGATCTATCCCGACGGCAGCTTTGGGTATCTCCCGATTCCCGAACGCGAGCAGACTGCCGAGCCCGTCCCGACGTACGGCGACCTGCTGGACGAACTCGACCCCTTGCCGTTTGCAGTCGACGATGAGATCCGTTCGCTCCCGGTCCATCTCGACCCGGAGTTCGCCGGCTATCCGACCTGTTCGCAGTACACCTACGGCGACGAACACGGCGTCAAAGCCGGCCCGCTCTCCGAACTCGATCCCGGCGATTCGCTCTACTTTTATGCCACACTCACACGCCACGAGCCGCCCGACTCGGTCGAAACCGGCCCCACAGTCGACTGGGTCGCCCCCGACTGGGGCGCGTACCTCATCGGCGAGTTCCGGGTCGACCGGGTCTATGACACTGCAGCGTGCGAGGAACTCACGCCGGCGGACCGCCAGCCAGTGGCGAGCAACGCCCACTGCAAGCGCGACCCCTTCGACGCCAAGGTACTTGTCGTCGGCAGCGACGACTCGCAGCTGTTCGATCGGGCGGTGCCGCTGAGTTCGCCCGACAGCGGGTCGACCGCCAATCGGATCGTCACCGAGCTTTCGAACGACTCGGGCAAGGGGCCGTGGTGGCGTCGACGGCTCTGGTTCGACGCCGACGCGACCGAGC
>CAZOOU010000103.1:0-5268 GCA_964581495.1 uncultured Haloferacaceae archaeon | reverse complement strand
GTCGGCGGCACGAGCAGCCAGAAGGTACCGATCCGCTGGTAGGTGCCGAACGCCGGATCGCCGCCCAGCGAGAGGCCGACGCCAACCATCGCGCCGGTCGTGGCGAACGCCGCCGGCACGGGGTAGCCGCTGTAGACGCCGAACGACATGAAGCCCGCGGCAACCAGCAGGCCGGCGGCCGCCGCAAGGGGAGAGATGGTGACACCGTCGATCAGGTTCTGGCCGACCGTCTCCGAGATCGCCCCACCCTGAGTGAGCGCGCCCGCGGCGGCGAGAATCCCAATGAGGAACGCCGCCCGCATCGTCGAAATCGCGTTGGCTCCGATAGCGGGCGCGAAAGGCGGCGAGTTGCTGTTGGCCCCGAGCGACCACGCCATAAACAGCGAACTCACCGTAGCAAACACCACGAGTGCCCAAAAGACCAGAGACATCAGAATCCCACCATATACTGGTAGCGTACTCAGCGGCACCCATATATATGTCTCTTGGCTGAGGAAATCCCCCGAGCCGACGCGACCGCGACTGCCGAACGGTAGTTCTTTTATATAAGCGACCAACCGTCGGGTATGACTGCAGTCGGACTGGTGGTCGCCCAGTTCAACAGCTCGGTGACCACAGACATGCAGGCGGCAGCCGAGGAGGCCGCCGCCGAGCGGGGCGCAGAAATCGTCGACGTGATCGAAGTACCCGGCGCGTACGACGCGCCGCTTGCGGCCGACCGGCTGGCTCGCCGCGACGAGGTCGACGCCGTCGCCGTCATCGGCGCGATTGTCACCGGCGACACCGACCACGACCGGGTGATCGCCGACGCGGCAGCCCAGGGACTCACGGATGTGAGCCTCGATCGGGACACGCCGGTGACGTTCGGCGTCAGCGGGCCGGGGATGAGCGGCGCGGAGGCCCGCGAGCGCGCTGACAAAGGAGCGGAAGCGGTAAACGCCGCGGTGGATATGGTAGAGGTACTAGCATGAACATGGAGTTTGCAGACCGAGTCGGCCGAGTCGAACCGAGCGCGACGTTCGCGATCAGCAACATGTCGAGCGAGCTTGAAGCCCAAGGGATCGACGTCATCGATCTCTCGGTTGGCGAGCCCGACTTCCCGACGCCACAGAACGTCGTCGACGCCGCGAAAGACGCTCTTGATGCGGGCCACACCGGATACACGACGACGAACGGCATCATCGAACTCCGCGAGGCACTCGCCGACAAGCTCCAGGGCCAGGGCGTCGACGCCAGCCCCGAGGAGTTCATCGTCACCCCCGGCGGCAAACAGGGCCTGTACGAGACGATCAACACGCTGATCGACGACGGCGACGAGGTCGTCCTGCTTGATCCGGCGTGGGTCTCCTACGAGGCGATGGTAAAATTGGCGGGCGGCTCGCTGAACCGCGTCGACCTCTCGCCGTACGGCTTCCAGCTCGAACCCGGTCTCGACGATCTGGCAGAGGCCGTCTCGGACGAAACCAAACTCTTGGTCGTCAACTCGCCGTCGAACCCCACTGGAGCCGTTTACTCCGATGCCGCCCTCGAAGGCGTCCGTGATCTTGCAGTCGAACACGATTTCGCGGTGATCTCCGATGAGATCTACGAGCGAATCGTCTACGACCACGAGCCGACCTCGTTGGCCTCCCTGGATGGGATGGGAGACCGAACGATCACGCTCAACGGCTTTTCGAAGGCGTTTTCGATGACCGGCTGGCGGCTCGGCTACATCCACGCCCCACAGGACCTGATCGACGAGGCCGGCAAGCTCCACTCGCATTCGGTATCCTCGGCGGTGAACTTCGTCCAGCACGCTGGAATTGAGGCGCTTTCGGAGCGAACCGACGACGCGGTTGTCGAGATGCGCGAGGCATTCAGAGAGCGCCGCGACATGTTGGCAGACCTGTTTGCCGACCACGGCGTCGACGTGCCGATCGGCGACGGCGCGTTTTATATGATGATCCCGGTCGACGACGACGACCAGGCCTGGTGTGAGGGCGCAATCGAAGACGCCCACGTCGCCACAGTGCCCGGAAGTGCGTTCGGTGCGCCCGGCTACGCACGAGTTTCGTACGCCGCAAGCGAAGAGCGGCTCAAAGAGGGCGTCGAGCGGCTGGCCGAACACGGCTACCTCTAGGGGTCGCTGGGTTTCGGTGAGCTGGCCGCTGACAGCGCGAGTATAAAAATAGGAGTCGACTACTGTTTTCCGACGGCTCGTAGTTCTAGACTACTGGGCTTGAGCAGCTTGTAGCCGCTGGCTACTGGCTCCACTCGATGCGGTAGACTTCGGTTTCGATCTCTTTTCGGTCGACCTCATGGTGGTCGAACTGGTTGTGAACCTCGAAGTCGGCGGCGAAGGCGTGCGTCACCTCGCCGGCGTTGTCGGCCGCAAACGCCTCAATAAAATCCTGGCTGCCGGTGTTGTGAACCGAATAGGAGACATCGCTGATTTCGGCGGCGGTCTCCAAAAAGGCGCGATCCGCACCCGACTGGCCGTTTTGTGCGCCGAACGGCGGGTTCATCACGACGGTGGCAGGCTCGTCGAGCGCGAGCGGCGGGCGGGTGGCGTCGGCCTGCAGCCAGTGGATTTCGGTGGTCGTGCCGACCCGCTTTCGGTTTTGTTGGGCTGTTTGCAGCGGTTTGCTGTCGACCTCTAGGCCAATCACCCGTTGGGGGCCCCGGAGAGCCGCCCCAAGGGCGAACATCCCTGTGCCAGCACCGAGATCGACGACGGTTTTGTCGGCGATGTCGCCCTGCAGATCTGCCAGATGAATCACGTGGGCCGCCAGCGTCGGTGGGGTCGGATACTGTTCGAGTCCGGCTCGCGGGTTCTCGAAGCCGGCGACGACCGCGAGCTGGCCTTCGAGGTCGCGTTTGCGCCCCATCTCAAATCCTCCTGGTCGGTCGGTGGCGATCCTCCGCGGGCGCTCGTCGGGAGCAGATCATACCAGCAGTACTGGCCGTCGACTCAAAAGTGTTACAACGCGAATACCGGGTGGTACACCCACCAATACCCAGCCGGTTGGCACTAACAGAATGCATACAAAACCAGACTCACCGTGCGAGACAGTGTTCAGCAGGCGACAGCAGTTCGGCCGATCGCTCCGCTGAGCCGTATTCGGCTCTCGACGCCGACAGCAGCCGTATCGGCCGTCTTTGTGGATCTGTCGACCGTCACGTCTGACGTTTATTCCATGAGACAGGTCCGTTTTATTTCAAAAACTTTTAAATAAGGTCCGAACCACAAACCTTATAATGGAACGTCCGAGCAGGCAGCGCCAACAGGAGCGAGAATCGGAACAGCAGTCGGACGAAACCCTTGAATGCCCCGAGTGCGGTTCGGACGAAATCATCACGGATGCCGACCAAGGCGAGTTGGTCTGTGATGACTGTGGGTTGGTGCTCGATGCCCAACAGATCGACCGCGGCCCGGAGTGGCGGGCGTTCAACCACTCCGAACGGCAGAGCAAATCCCGGGTCGGCGCACCGATCACCGAGACGATGCACGACCGCGGGCTGACAACCACCATCGACTGGAAGGACAAAGACGCCTACGGCCGGTCGCTGTCGTCGGAAAAACGCAGCCAGATGCACCGCCTGCGTAAATGGCAAGAGCGAATTCGAACAAAGGACGCCGGCGAGCGCAACCTGCAGTTCGCGCTCAGCGAAATCGACCGCATGGCAAGCGCGCTCGGTGTTCCCCGATCTGTACGGGAGGTTGCCTCTGTCACCTATCGGCGAGCACTCAACGAGGACCTGATCCGCGGCCGGTCGATCGAGGGTGTCGCCACCGCCACCCTGTATGCGGCCTGTCGACAGGAGGGCATTCCCCGGAGCCTCGACGAGGTCGCCGAAGTTTCGCGAGTACCACAAAAGGAGATCGGCCGAACCTATCGGTACATCTCCCAAGAACTTGGCTTGGAGCTGCGACCAGTTGATCCCAAACAGTTCGTGCCCCGGTTTGCCTCCTCGCTCGGACTCAGCGAGGAGGTCCAAGCGAAAGCCACCGAGATCATTGATGTCTCCGCCGAGGAAGGCCTGTTGTCGGGTAAATCCCCGACCGGCTTTGCGGCGGCCGCAATCTATGCGGCCTCGCTGTTGTGCAACGAAAAGAAAACCCAACGCGAAGTCGCCGACGTAGCCCAGGTCACCGAGGTCACCATCCGGAACCGATACCAAGAACAGATCGAAGCAATGGGCTTCAGATAACACTACAGTAGCCGCTTTTGCAGTCACTGACGGCGAACACGCACCGGAGTCGACAACGCCTCCGTCCTTAATTTCGGGTTCATACTCTCCCATTTTTTACACTGTGACTATATGAGCCAGCTACTATCCGGTAAACAATATGTACACGAGACGCCGGCTGGTGGCAGCCGGAGCAGTCGGAATCGCCGCGCTGAGTGGTTGTACCGACTTTATCGCAGGTGACGAGCCGCTGTCGGAGACCGCCGAACCCGCAGTCGTCGACGACTCGACGCTCGAGGAGACGGGGTACGAACTCGTCGACCAGGATACCGAAACAGTCGCCGAGGAGGTCGAAGTCGCCGGCCAGACACGACAGATAGAGGCGGTCAACCAGCTGTCGGTCTACGAGCGAGCCATCGATCTCGCTGGAGACGAACTCTCGGACGAAGATTTCGATGAGGACGATTTCGACGACGAGGAGCTCGATGAGGACGATCTCGATGAGTTCGACGACGAAGAGCTCCCCGACGACATCGACGAGGAAGACATTCCCGATGGGGTTACCAACAGTTTCTCGACGACCGCAGTCGACACGGCAACAGTCGACGGAGCCGCCGCGCAACTCGACACTGACGACGACCGCAGCGGCAGTGTGTTTATGCTGTTTTCGACGCCCGCGTTCTCGATTGCGGGCCAGTCGTTCAACCCGGTCGGCGGGATGGCAAACGACGAACTCGCCGAGCTACTGTCGAGCGAGGTCGACGAACTCACTGTCGGCGAGCAGGTAGCCGAGACGAGCCGGACTGTTCTCGACGCCGAAACCACCGTCACGACGTTCGATGCGACCGCGTCGGCAACCGGCGACACCGTCGACATGGTCGTTGAGCTCACGGCTGTCGAAACCGGTGAGGACTACGTGATCGGCTTTGCGGCCTACCCACAGCTGCTGGAATCAACTGAGGCCGACCGCGTCGAAAAGCTGTTCGGCGGAATCGAGCATCCAGCCGAATAAATAGCAAAAGCCACCAGTAGGGCCGCCGATCCGGAGAGATTCGACAGTTACCCATAGATATATGTGTATGAGTATCATTGACTCGG
>CAZOOU010000102.1:0-5303 GCA_964581495.1 uncultured Haloferacaceae archaeon | reverse complement strand
ACTGAGTCGACCGACTCAGCTGAGCCAGTCGAATAACACCGCTATTCGCGGGACAAGTAGGTGATATCTCGTTCGAGATCGTAGCCGCGCGGCACGCCGATATCGCCAAGACAGTCGTGACAAAGGGGTTTGAATATCGACCGAGACTTGTTGAGCCCGACGGCGTCCTCCAGGTCAATGACCTCCTCGCATTTGCTGCATTCGACTCGATTACCCTCCAATATTTCCATAGCGTTGCTACTGTTTCAGCCGCCATAATTCTTATTTTTACTGTCTGTTTTAGACGAATAACAGCACCGAGCACAACTGTATTTTATGTCGACCCCCTCGTGAGGCTATGTCGCTGTACGACGAAGTCGCCGAGCTACCCCTGCGCATTGACGCTGTCGAGTACCGCCGCCACGAGGCCGAAACAACCAGCGATTTCACCCGGTCGACGACCGAAATCGTCCTCACCGGCGGGGGCCACATCGGCCGCGGCGAAGACGTGACCTACGAGACGACCGACCACGACGCCCTCCAGGCCGCCGCGCCATCGTTCGATCTCGCCGGCGAGCACACCGTCGACTCGATTTCGAAGGCGCTCGACGACAGAGACCTCTTTCATGGCCGCGACCCCGACCAGCCCGCGTTTCGACACTACCGCCGGTGGGGGTTCGAGAGCGCCGCGTTGGATCTCGCCTTGCGGCAGGCCGACACCGATCTGGCCAGCGCGCTTGCGATCGACGACGAGCCAGTCGAGTTCATCGTCAGCACCCGCCTCGGGAGCCCACCAACAATCGACCGGATCGAGCTGCTGTTGGACCGCGACCCTGCGCTCCAGTTCAAACTCGATCCGACCGACGAGTGGACGACCGACCTCATCGAATCGGTCGCTGACACCGAGAGCGTGCGGGTCCTCGATTTGAAAGGCCACTATGAGGGAACCGAGGTCGACCAACAGCCCGACGCCGAGTTGTATGCAACGCTCCTCGAAACGTTTCCCGAAGCGATTATCGAAGACCCCGCGCTGACCAGCGAGACCGAGCCCGTGTTCGAAGGCCACCGCGAGCGGGTCGCGTGGGACGCACCAATCCACAGCGTCGACGACATCCGAACACTCCCTTTTGAACCCGACTGGCTCAACGTCAAACCCTCGCGGTTCGGCTCGCTGGAGTCGCTGTTCGCAGCCGTCGAGTACTGCGAGAGCCACGGCATCGAGATGTACGGCGGCGGCCAGTTCGAACTCGGCGTCGGCCGCGGCCAACTCCACGCGCTGGCATCGCTGCTGTATCCCGACGCGCCGAACGACATCGCCCCGGGCGGCTACAACGTGCCAACCCTCCCGTCAGAGCTTCCGCCGAGCCCCCTGGCAGTTCCTGAACCCACCACTGGATTCGGCTGGCAACCCACAGCAAACTGAGTCGATACAGCCGAAACTACCAAACACAGTACAGTACTGTTTGTGAGAAATACACGATAGAAACGGCTGGTAACCATTGGATACGTTCGATTATTATAGCCTGCAGACATCTAGACGGTGATGACCAGGGACCGAGACCACCGCAGCCAACCAGCAGTCTCAGACGAGCAGGACGATCGAGCCGGCGGTGAGTCGACAGGGTCCCAGACGGTCGATGTGTTGGCCGAACTCGTCGACGAGGCGGTGTTCGGTCTCGACGACGACGGGCAACTGACGGGAGTCAACAGCCGGTTTGCGATCTTGGTCGGCCTGCGCGCCGACGATCTTGTCGGCTGTCCGCTGTCGGCGTTCGTCGACGGCGACGCCGAGCGCCTGTCGGCGGTTGTTCGCGCACTCTCCCAGCAGCCACCCGGCGAGCAGACCACTCTCGGAGTCGACCTCCGAACCGACAGCGGACAGGGCATTGCCTGTCAGTTGTCGCTGGCGGTTGCTGGCGGTGCTGTCGTTGAGACGGGTGCTCGCAGCGATCAACCCACGCTCGTTGGCACCGCCCGCCCGGTCGACACCGCCGAGGCCGAACTCCGCCGCCGAGCCAGCCAGCAGGCCGCCGTCGCCGCGCTCGGCCAGCGCGCGGTCGACTCAGACTGTCTCGACGCGCTGATGGCCGACGCCGCACGGCTGGTTCGAGATACGCTCGATACAACCCACTGCAAGGTCCTGGATCTCGACGCCGACGTGGAAGCCCTCCGGCTCCGCCAAGGCGTCGGCTGGGACGCCGGCGTCGTCGGCAGCGCAACCGTCGATGCGACGGCCAACTCCCAGGCCGGCTACACCCTCTTGTCCGAAGAACCGGTGATCGTCGAGGATCTCGACACGGAGACCCGGTTCCGCGGCCCCGAACTGCTGACCAGCCACGGTGTCACGAGCGGCGTGAGCGTCACAATCGGCAGCAGCGACGAGCCGTGGGGTATCCTCGGCGTTCACGACAGGCGTCGACGAACCTTCACCGACGACGACGCCAACTTCGTCCAGAGCATGGCCAACGTCCTGGCCTCTGCGATCGACAGCCACCGCCGGCGGGCCGAGCTCGAACGCTACGCGCAGATCATCGAAACCGTCAACGACGGCGTGTATGTAGTCGACCGCGAGGGGCGGTTTACGATGGTCAACGCGGCGTACTGCGAGCTCACCGGCTACAGCCGCGCGGAGTTGCTGGGTGCTCACACCTCGCTTTTGGTCGACGACGCGGTCAGAGACCGAGCAGTCGCACTCGAAGCCGAGATGGCCGCAGACGGAATCGAGTCGCCGACGATGGAAGCAACGCTCACCACGGCCGACGGGAGCCGGATCGAGGTCGAAGCGACGTTCGCGCTGTTGGCCGACGACGACAGCTTCGAGCGAGTGGCGGTCGTCCGCGATATCAGCGAGCGGAAAGCCTACGAACGCCAGCTCGAAACCGAGCGCACGAAGCTGGCCGCACTCGATGAAGTAAACACGGTTGTCAGAGAGATCACCGACGCGATTCTCGACCAGTCGACGCGCCACGAGATCGAACAGCTGGTCTGCGAGTCGCTGGCGGCGTTCGATTCCTACCGATTCGCCTGGATCGGCGAGGTCAACAGCCGCACCAACGAGATCGAACCCCATGCGGAGGCCGGCACCGCGGGCTATCTCGACGAAGTGACGGTCTCGACCGATCCAGCCGACCGGCTGAGCCGGGGGCCGGCCGGTCGCGCGGTCGAAACTCAGCGGCTCCAGGTTTCGCAAAACGTGTTCGAAGACCCCTCGTTCGAGCCGTGGCGAGCAGTCGCCAGCGAGTGGGAGTACCAGTCGGTGGCCGCCATTCCGATCAGCCACGACGGCACGCTGTACGGCGTGCTCGGGCTCTACTCGCACGAGGCCGACGCGTTTGCGACCGAAAAGCAGGCGATCATCGAGCAGTTGGGCGAGATCGTCGGTCACGCAATCGCCGCCGTCGAGCGCAAACAGGCGCTGATGAGCGATCTGGTAACCGAGATCGAAATCGAGATCAGCGACGTGTTTGCCGGCACCGAGGGCGTCGACGGCGAGATCACACTCGACCATGTGGTGCCAGCCGGCGGCGAGACGTATCTCCAGTACGGCCGGACAGCCCCCGACCAGATTCCCGTTCTCGAAACGCTCACAACCGAGATCGACGCCTGGGAGTCGGTGACCGTTCTCTCGGAGTCCGAGACGGTGAGCCGGTTCGAGCTCCAGCTCTCGGAGCCGCCGATCACCTCGATGATCGCCCAGAAAGGTGGGTCGATCACCGAGGCCGTCATCACGGACGCGGATCTGCGGCTGACAGTCCAGCTGCCGCCGTCGACGAACGTTCGGGGGCTGGTGAGCTGGATTCAGCAGATCTACCCCGACACCCGACCCATCGCCCGGCGGCAGGTCACGCGCTCGGAGCTGTCGACCGACCGACTGGGGGCGATCTGGGGTGATCTACTGACGGACAAACAGCGTGCCAGCCTTGAGGCGGCCTACTTTGCGGGCTTTTTCGAGTGGCCGCGGGACAGCTCCGGCCAAGAGCTCGCCGCGAAGATGGATGTCGCGCCCGCGACGTTTCACCAGCATCTCCGGGCCGCCGAACGAAAGCTGTTTGCGGCGGTTATCGGTGAGGCCGACACGGAGCTGAAGGCTGTCCAGTAGCGATGTTACCCGGCGTCGGTTGCCCGCTCGACGGTCTCGTCGACCTGTTTCGGCTCCAGCGCCGACAGCGACACCCGCCGGCCGCCGGTTGCGTCGAGAATCGTCGGAATCAGCCCGCTCCGGCCGTCGGCGGCGTCGACGACGAGCAGTTCGGCTCCGCTGGCGGCGAGTCGACGGGCAGCCTGGCGGGTGGCCGCGGTCGGGCTCCCCTCCGCGACCGTTGCGCGACCGTCGGTAACCAGCACAACCACCCCTCGCTCGGAGTCGGCCGAATCCAAGACCTGCTGGGCAGTTCGCAACCCGTCGGGGAGGGGCGTCCGGTCGCCGGTCGGCAGCTCCTTGAGGTGGCGAGCCGCAAGCGAGAGGCTTCGGGTCGGCGGCAGCAGCACTTCGGCCTCGTCGCCGCCGAAAGCGACAAACGCCACCTGATCGCGGCTCTCGTAGGCGTCCCGCAACAGGTCGAGCACGACGCCTTTCGCAGTCTCCATCGCCGGCCGCATCGACGCGCTGGCGTCGACTGCGAAGACGATAGTTGCGGCCGTCTCGCGCTCGCGGACCGACTGGCGGAGATCCTCGCGTTCGACACGGTCATGACCGCTGGCGGCGGCGGCCCGTACCGAGGCGGCGGCGTCGACTGTGTCGCCGGTGGCGGGCTCGGTTCGAACGCGGGTCCCGCGGCCATCGGTCGATTGGGTGCGGCCGCGTCGACCGCTCTGGTCGAACTCGCCGGTCGCGCCGTCGGTGTCGAGTTCGGGGGCCTGGCCGTCGCCAACCGCGGCGCGCTGCTGTCCAGGAATCAAGGGGGTGGCCTCCTTTTCACCCTCACTGTCGGCTGGCGAGGACTCGCTATCGGAGTCGGTGCCGTCGGCTTCCGCCTCCTCTCCGGAGTGGTCGGCCGGCTCGCTGCCGGCGTCTGTCTCGGTGGGCGGGCGGTTGTCAGCTCCGTCCGTGTCGTCCCTCTCACCGTCGCTGGCGTTTTCCTGTCTCTCGCCGTCGTTGTCGACATCGTCACCATCGCTGCCATCTGCATCCTCAGCGTCGCCAGAATCCGATTCGCCTTCATCGTCTTGGCTCGACTCGGTTTCATCCGATTGGTCCGACCCGTCGTCGTCAAAGTAGTCGTCCAGAAGCTCGTCGGGGTCGGGTGGTTCCTCGAAGGGTTGGCTCTGCAGGCGGTGCGGCAGGGTGTAGCTCGCGGCGGTCCGAACGTCGGATTCGATCACTT
>CAZOOU010000101.1:0-5308 GCA_964581495.1 uncultured Haloferacaceae archaeon | reverse complement strand
GGGTCGTCTGGGCGAGATTCGAGATCGCCGTCTCGTAGTTGTCGACCTCCAAAAAGGCCTTTTTGGCGTCCATAATGCGGTAGTAGACAACGGCGTCGGCCCGCACTGGCGAGTTGTCTTGGGTGATCGCCTCCTGTGGGTCGACGTCGATCATGCGGGTTCGCATATCGAACGTGTAGGTCTTCGAGACGAACGGTGGGACGAGACGGAGTCCCGGTTCGAGCATATCGCGGTACTCGCCGAAGACGGTCAGCGCACGTTTTTCGTAGGCCTCGACGATCTCGACCGCGCTGGCGACAGTGACGCCGGCGACGATGATCGCCAACAGCCCGACCGCAACCGTTGGGCTCAAGCCGGCAAACAGGAGGACGCCGACGATCCCGGCCGCAAACACGGCGAGTGCCGTCCAGACACCGTCCGGAATCCGCCCGCGAGCCCCGCTGGTCACGCTGAGAACCGTAATCATACGTTACGTTGGGACTGGCCACACTTACGACTATCCCTCAGTGACCTCACTGCGTGGTTGCTCAGTGCCTTGTCGACCGCAAGACCTGCGTGTTTTTGTTCACGCCGCGCCGACCGACGCTGTGTTCAGCCTCAACGTGCCCGTGCCGGGGACGGTCGCCCGGCTTGCGGGCGATCTCTACCCGCAGCTCGTCGACTTCGACAGCCAACGCGAGCAGTTTACGCTGGTTGTCAAACGGTTCGACGACGCCGTCCTCGATGCCGGCTCGCCGGACCACCAGCTGGCGACGCTCCGAAAACAGCTGCCGACGGCGGTGGCCGGTACGCCTGCGTTCGAAGCACAGGTCGACCGTCTCGACTACTTTGCGGAACCCACTCGCGGCAACGGGCCGGTTGTCTATCTGTCCGTCGAGAGCCCTGGCCTTCAGGGGCTTCACGAGCAGTTAGTCGACGCCTACGGTGCCGTCGCGGGGCTGGAAGGCGACGACTACGTGCCGCACATTACGCTTGCCCGCGGCGGGTCGACTGCTGATGCCGAGCGGCTGGCCGGACAGTCGATCGAGCCGATTTCGTGGACCGTCTCCCAACTACTGTTGTGGGATTCACGCTACCGCGAAGCCGTCACGCGCTACTCGCTGCCGGCCTGAGTTCACCGCTCGTGGACGCGCATTGCGACCGGCTCGTCGGGATGCATCGTCAGCGAGCCACGAAGGCCCAACTCACCGTCGCCGAGATATTCGAGGCGGTATTTTTGGCCGATGGAACCCAGAATGAGCGTCGCCTCTAGCATGGATAGCTGCTTGCCGATACAGTGTCGTGGCCCACCACCGAACGGGAAAAACGCAAATCGCGGCCGCTCGGTGTGTCGGTCGTCGACCCAGCGGTCCGGATCGAACCGCTCGGGATGATTATACCAGCGGTCCGACCGGTGGACGACCCACTGCGGGAGCATGAGCCCCGCGCCGGCCGGAAGCCGGTAGCCACCGATCTCGACGCCGACTGCCGTCTCCCGAAACATGGTGTACACCGGCGGATACAGCCGCATTGCCTCGTTGATCACCGCGTTCGTGTATTCGAGTCGTCGACTGTCGGCGGCTGTCGGCCGCGTCCCGCCGAGTGTCTCGTCGAGTTCGGCGTGAAACTGCTGTTCGGCTGCCGGATGCTCCGAGAGGAGATACCAGGTGTACGTAAGCGTGAGCGCGGTGGTGTCGTGGCCCGCCAACAGCATTGTCATCATCTCGTCGCGGATGTCCGCCTCGGTTACCTCGCCGTGACGCTGGGCTCGGAGGAGAATCGAGAGCAGATCCATCGGCTCGTCGCCCTCGGTGCCGCCTTCGGTGCCGCGACGCTCGTCGACGATCTCTGCGATGATCGCTTCGAGCCCGTCGACGGCCGCAGCGAACGCCCGATTCTTCTGTGTCGGTGCCCAGTTCGGCACGAACCGGCCGAACGGGTCCGGCTCGAAACGGGCACCGAGCGGTTCGAGGTGTGTCTGGATCGCCTCGGTTTGCTCGCTGTCGAGTTCGGTGCCGAACATCGCCGCCACGATGATGCGCACGGTGAGCCGCGCCATCTCGACGTTGATATCGATCCGGTCGCCGACCGACCACTCGGCCAGAAGCTCCTCGGTGTACTCGGTCATCATCTCGCCGAGCTGGTTGATTCGCCCACTGCGAAAGGCGGGTGCCGCACGCTGTCGCTGTTGTTTCCAGACGTCGCCCTCGCTCATCAACAACCCCTCGCCGAGCAGCTGATCGATCGCGTCGTCGCCGAAATCCAGTTTCGGGAACGCCTCGGGCTCGGCGACGAGCACGCGCTCGATATCTCGTGGATTGGTCAGCATGTACACCGGCTGGGGGCCGAGATCGAACCGCACGACATCACCGTAGGCATCCGCACAGGCGTCCATGAACGCGAACGGATCGTCGGCGTACTGCTGTGTGTTTCCGAGCACTGGAATCCTGTTTGGTCCCGGTGGACGAGGACGCATTACAGTTAGTAGGCGGCTCAGCCGATTAAGCGTTCGGCTGACGCTATATCTCGTCGTCCGGTTCGTGGTCGGCCGCCATTTTTTTCGCTTCGGTTGCGTACCGCTCGCGGTCGCTCTCGTCGACCGTGCTGAGTTCGCTTTCGTCGACTTCGATGGCTGCCGTCTGGGGGCCGCGTTGCTGGAGTAGCGTCATCGATAGCTCCTTGCGCAGTTGGTACTGACCGTCGACGGTCGCATACACAAACGAGATCAGGTTCCGGTCGTCGTAGCTCCGTTCGACGAGCCACAGCTGTGTCATATCGCTGTATTCGGCTGTCAGTTTGTTGTGTGTGTCGGTCACGGGCGAGGCCACAGTTGGTGGGTGCCTCTGAGTTGCCCGCCTGTGGCCTCTCGCCGTGGCTCGGGTTTCGCACGCATCTCCACGTTCCCCACACTGTTCAGTTCGCTTCAAATACTGTTTTAATGTATCGCACGAAAAATCAGTCCTGATAATAGGTTCTCGAACCCCGTAAGGGCAAGCTACTTGCCGCTCTCAGCAAAATAGTTGCCCGGACGTTGTCCCATCATCCCCCGATTCCCCCTGAGCTATGTCCGCTAGGGTAGCCCTCCACACAGCTGCGGTCGTCGTATTGGTCTGTCTGTTGGCCTTCAGTGGCCTCTCAAGTGGTGTCGCTGCCGACACCCCAGCCGATCTCGTCGTCGAACAGCACGGTTCGGGGCTCGCGCTCGAAGACGAGTCGACGACGTATCTGTGGCAGTACAACTCGTATTCTGTGACCGTCACGTTCAGAGCTGATTTTGACGGTATTCATACGGTTTGTCTCGCACAGTACGACGACGATACGGTCGAACAGCCGCTTGTCTGTCAGTGGACCGCCGCCGACGCCGGCGAGCCCACGGCGGTAACGCTCACCCAGTCGGAGTGGCCCGAAAACATCTCCGGCGAAGAAACACTCGCCGTCGAGATCTATCCCGGCAGAGACACCGGCGACGAACCGATCGAAGAACACCGCCAGGCGGTCCATATCATCGAAAAAGACGGCGATCTCGCGGGCAACGGTCTGTCGAACGAACGCGAGATCGAACTCGGAACCCATCCCGCGCTGGCCGACACCGACGGCGACGGCCTGACCGACGGCGTTGAGGTCATGCTGGGGACCGACCCACGTGATCCCATGACGCCCTACCGGATCGCCGTCGTCGGTATCGGCTCGCTGAGTGTGGCTGCGTTCGGGCTGCTGTTGGTCGCCAGTCGACTCGTGGTGGTCCTCCAGACGCTGGGTCTCGCCAGTCGCCGAACAGACGGTGCGTCCGACGACGCCACCACCCCCACCCAGACGCTCGAACCACCCGTCCGGGACGAAAAGCGGGTCACCCAACTACTGTCGGCGCATGAGGGCCGGCTCAAACAGTCACAGATCGTCGAGGCCACCGACTGGTCGAAATCCAAGGTGAGCCGGCTGCTGTCGTCGATGGAAGACGACGGCGAGATCACCCGCATCCGGCTTGGTCGGGAGAACCTGGTCTGTCTGCGCGGCCACGAACCCTCGGATATCACGCCGTCGTGGGACGACGACGGCTCATCACGGTGAGCGAGACCGTCGACGGCTCGTCACGTTAAACTCTCCAGGGTACGTACGGCCGACCGATGGACACCGAGACGCTCCGCGAGCGGGCGGCGACTGCCCCACAGGAGCCGGGCGTCTACCAGTTTTTTGACGGCGAGACGGTCCTCTACGTCGGGAAGGCGGTCGACATTCGCTCGCGGGTTCGGTCCTACGCCGATCCGCGAAGCGACCGCATCCGCCGGATGGTTCGAGCGGCCGACCAAATCGAGTTTGCGGTTACTGACACCGAAACTCAGGCGCTGCTGCTCGAAGCCAACCTGATCAAACGCCACCAGCCGCGGTACAACGTCCGGCTGAAGGACGACAAATCCTACCCGCTCGTCCAGCTCACCGACCATCCGATTCCCCGCATTGAGATCACTCGCGATCCGGACGACGCAGCCACGGTGTTTGGCCCCTTTACGAACAAGGGTCGCGTCGAGACCGTGATCAAGGCGATCCGCGAGATCTACGGACTTCGGGGCTGTTCGGACCACAAATACAGCGGCCGCGACCGACCCTGTCTGGACTACGAAATGGGGCTGTGTACCGCGCCCTGCACGGGCGAGATCGATCCCGAGAGCTATCGGGAGGATGTTGCCGCCGCCATCCGGTTTTTCGAGGGCGAAACCGGGGTTTTGGCCGATCCGTTGGGTCGCCGGATGGAGGCCGCCGCCCAAGAGCGGGCCTTCGAGCGCGCGGCAAACCTCCGGGACCGCCTTGCAACGGTCGAGAGTTTTCATGGCGGCGGCGAAGCCGCGGTGTCGGGCCAGAGCCACGAGCGAACGGTCGACGTCCTCGGCGTCGCCGTCGAGGGCGAGCAGGCGACTGTGGCCCGCCTCCACAGCGAGAACGGCCAGCTGGTCGACCGTTCGCGACACACCCTCGACGCCCCCGACGCCGATCATCGGGTGGCCGCGCTGCTGTCGGCGTTTATTCCACAGTATTACGCCGAACGCGAGTTTCCGGACGCCCTGTTGCTCTCCGAACAGCCAACTGACCAGGAAGTCGTCGACTGGCTTGAGGCCGAAGGCGTGGCCGTCCGTGTACCGGGTGCCGGCAGGGAGTCGACGCTGGTCGACCTCGCACTGAAAAACGCCCGCCAGGGGCCAGCCACCGGCGACCCCCTTGGTCGACTCGGCGAGGAGTTGGCGATTGGTCGACCAACGCGAATCGAGGGCTTTGATGTGAGCCACTCGCAGGGAAAAGCGGTCGTCGGCAGCAACGTCTGTTTCGTCGACGGCAG
>CAZOOU010000100.1:0-5342 GCA_964581495.1 uncultured Haloferacaceae archaeon | reverse complement strand
CGGTCAAGCAGTGACGCGGCACCCGCTGGGGTCATGTCGGATGCTGTTCGTTCGACCACGTCGACTGCCGAGCCGACCGACTGATCGGCTCGTCGTTGATTTCACCAGGTCCGTTTTTAATCACTGGCTAACAGGCTGGTAGTCCGCAGCTACCGCTCAGCAGTTAGCAGCCTGTAGTCTCCCCTCAGCAGTTAGCAACCGACAGCCATGCCGCAGTAGTTGCCATCAGTAGTTACCAGTTACTTCTCTCGCTGCTGTTTCGACGCCGAGCTACTGGTCGCCGTCGTCGAGTCGTTCCGTACACCACGTACAGAAATCGAGTTCGGGATCGGTCGACCGCCCACAGTGTGGACACGAGACGCCGTTGTCGGCCTCATCCTCGCTGTCGGCGTCGACACCTGGCGTCAACTCGCGTTCCCGTTGGTCGAGATACGCAACCAGCAGTGCGTCGATGACCGAAAAGCCGATGATGATGACGATGGGGATGTACACCTCGCTGGGTACCGTCGAGAGATCGAACGGGTCGACGGCGTCGGGGTCGGCGACGTACACCGACATAAGCGCGACGCCGGAGCCGAGCGTCAACAGAAACCACAGAATCGAGCGTTTCCACCGCTGGAGATAGGCGTGGCCGGTGCCCGCAATGCCGAAAAACGCCCCGACGAGTGCGAACGCCGCGGTCAACAGCAGTTGGCGTCGTGAGTTGCCCATATGAGCTACATGCTCTGGACTGTGTTAGACACAAGTATTCCTGTCGGATCACACTCGCCGAGTGACAATCACTAAATCCGCCGCTATCCAGACTGAACTATGCGACTCGAAGGCTACTGGGGTGTGGGACCCAAAACGGCCGAGCTACTCCGGGACTCGCTGGGCGAAGCCGCCGCAATCGCCGCCATCCAGAACGCGGACATCCGGACGCTTGCCGACGCTGGGGTGCCCCGCGGCCGGGCGGTCAGAATCCTCCGGCGAGCCAACGGCACCGCAGGAATCGATGTGTTGGGAACCAGCGACACCCGAAGCGTCTACGACGAACTGCTCGAACTCGCAAGCAGCTACGGCATCTCCGAGCACGCCGCCGACCGAATTCGCGTGCTGACGCCGCTTACCGACCGAAGCAACATCGAGCGTCGACTCGACGACGCGCTGGCGGCCAAAGACGTCTGGGAGGGTCTCTCCGAGAGCGACCGCGAGCGTGTGCTCGATGCGTTCGCGCGCTACGACAACGCCGGCGGCACCGACCGCGCAGCCGTCGACGCTGCACTCGAACTCCGGGCGGTCGGTCTCGAAGGCTCGACCTTTGACGCCCTTGGCGCGGTCGACGAGGCCGCGCTCACCGAGGCAGCGGGCGCGCTGGGATATATCCGCGAAACCGACGACGGCCCGACCGCCATTGAGGGCGCGGACGATCGGCTCGACGATCTCCGCGACCAACTCGCGGCCGCCCGCGAGCTGAACAACGCCGCGTTCGACATCATCGATTCCGTCCGTGACGGCGGCGTCCGGGATATGCAGGCGTTCCAGAGCGGCGTCGTCGACCACGTCGCAACCGAGACCGCCATCCCGCACAACACGATCCGGTCGGCCGCGCCCGACGAGGCGGTCGACGCGGCGGATTTCGTCAGCGCGCTGCTTCGAAACCTGGTCGACGAACTCGAAGCCACCGCTGAAGCTCGCCAACAGACCGTCGTTGCTGATCTCCGCGACCGGATCGAGACCGCCGAAGGCGACGTTGAGGCTGCCGTTGAGGCTGTCGGCGAGATCGCGTTTTCGCTCTCTTTGGGTCGGTTTGCCGCCGCATACGACCTCCAGCGGCCGACGCTGGCTGAAGACGGGCTGGCAGTCCGCAACGCGCGGAACCTCTTTGTCGACGCGGTCCAGCCGATCACGTACGGCGTCGGCAGCCACGGTCTCACCGGGACGCCGCGTGCGAACTCGCCGCCGACCGGCGACCGAGTGACCGTGCTGACGGGCGCGAACTCCGGTGGGAAAACCACCCTCTTAGAGACGCTGAGCCAGGTTGCCCTCCTGACAGCGATGGGGCTGCCCGTGCCGGCCGACGAGGCCGAAGTCGGGCTGTTTGACACCATCGTCTTCCACCGTCGACACGCGTCGTTCAATGCGGGCGTCCTGGAGTCGACACTCAAATCCATCGTGCCGCCGCTAACGACTGGCGGCAAGACCCTGATGTTGGTCGACGAGTTCGAAGCGATCACCGAGCCGGGTCGGGCGGCCGACCTGCTTAACGGACTTGTCTCGCTGACGGTCGATCAGTCGGCGCTCGGGGTGTATGTCACCCATCTCGCCGACGATCTGAGCCCCCTGCCCGAGACGGCCCGCATTGACGGTATTTTCGCCGAGGGGCTCACTCAGGAGTTGGAGCTACAGGTCGACTACCAGCCACGATTTGGAACCGTCGGCAAGTCGACGCCGGAGTTCATCGTTTCGCGGCTGGTGGCCAACGCGACCGACCGCGCCGAGCGCGCGGGTTTCGAGTCGCTGGCGGCCGCGGTGGGCGAAGAAGCGGTCCAGCGGACGCTGTCGGACGCCCAGTGGGACGAATAACAGCGTCGAACCGCTAGTTATGCTGTCTGCTCGGCCACAACCGCCACGCCAATCGTCACGTCGACGCCTTCGATCTCCCAGTCTTCGACCAGATCACCGGCCGCCTCGGGCTCATCAACAAACTCGGCCGCGCGCACTTCCTCGGCGATGAGTTCGCGGTGGTCGTCGACGAAGCCGCCGATTCGGTCGTCGTCGATTGCAAGGCCCACCTCAATCTCGCTTTCGACATCCAGATCGAGCTGTTTGCGCATCTCTTGGATACGCCGGATTACGTCGCGGGCGTACCCCTCGCTTTCGAGCGCTTCGGTGAGGGTGGTGTCGACGTACACCGTGCCGCCCTCGAAATCGGTCCCGGAAACGTGTTCCGGCGGCTCGCTGCGGTACTCGACCATCTCCTCGGTCAACTCGATGGTGTCGCCGTCGACGTCGATGCCGGCTTCGACCTCGCTGCGGGCGGCTCCGTCGACCGCGGCCATCACCTTTTGGGCGTCAGCCCCGAAGGCGGGGCCGATCTCGCCCATCTGTGGCTCGGCGAACTCCTGGAGTTCGTCGAACGCCTCGACAACCTCGATCGCGCGGGTGTTGACACGCTCTCCAAGGAGCGCCGAGAGGTTCTCGACTGCACTGGCGATGTCCTCATCGTCGGTCTCGACGACGATCCGCGAGACGGGCCACCGGAGTTTACGCCCGCCCTGCTGGCGGGCGTTGGCGGCGGCCTCCTCGATTTCCCGGAGGACGGCCATGTCGGCTTCCAGTTCGGGATTGTGGAGCTCCTCGTCGACGTCGGGCCACTCGAGGGCGTGGACAGTCGTCTCGCTGCCGTCGAGGATCTGGTACATCCGTTCGGTCATATACGGCGTGAACGGCGCGAGCAGCCGGATGATCTCGGTTTGGACGGTCGCCAAGGTGGCGTACGCACCGAGCTTCGAGGCCGAATCGCCGTCGTCCCACATGCGCTCGCGGGTTGCTTTGATATAAAACCGCGAGACGTCCTCGGTGACGAAATCCAACACAACGTTGAGCGCGTCGTGAACGCGGTAGTCGTCCCAGGCCTCGGTGGCTTCGGCTTTGACGTCTTGGAGTCGCGACAGTACCCACTCGTCGACGACGGTGAGTTCGCCTTCGCTGAGGTCTGGATCAGCGGGATCGTAGCCGTCGAGATCCATGTAGGTCAGGGGGAACCGGAACACGTTCCACAGGATGTTCAGTCGGCCGACCATGCTGCCGAGGCCATCCCAGTCGAAGGATAGGTCGACGCCCTGCTGGTCGTGGCTCAGTAGGTAGGCCCGAAGGGGGTCCCGGCCGGCGCGGTCGATTGCCTCTTCGGGGGTGACGATGTTGCCGACCGATTTGGACATCTTGCGTCCGTTTTTGTCGTTGGCAAAGCCGTGCATCAGTACCTCCCTGTAGGGGCTTTCGCCGAACGCCGCCGTTCCCATGCCGAGTTGGGACCAGAACCAGCCACGCGTCTGGTCGTGGGCCTCGATAATCAGATCGGCGGGCCACAACTCGTCAAACTCGTGGGGTTCGCTGGGGTAGCCGACTGTCCCCCACGTGGCGACCGACGAATCGAGCCAGACGTCGAACACGTCCTGGATTCGCCGATAGGTGGTGCCGTCTTCGGTAATCGTGAGCTCGTCGACCGTCGGCCGATGCAGGTCGATCTCGGCGGGGTCGACCTCCTGGTCGGCGCGCTCGGCGAGTTCCTCGCGGGTGCCGACGACGAGCATCTCCTCGGTGAGGTCGGCCGATTCGCTGTCGGCGTCTTCTGGAATCCAGATCGGGATCGGAATCCCCCAGTAGCGTTGTCGCGAGACGTTCCAGTCGGGGGCGTTCTCGATGAAGTCTCGGAACCGGTTGTCTCGAGCCCACTGTGGGTGCCACTCGGCGTCTTCGATGTTGTCCAGCAGTTCGTCTTTGATGTCGGTGATCGAAATGAACCACTGATCGGTCGTCAGCTGGATGATGTCCGTATCGCATCGCCAACAGTGGCCGTAGGAGTGTTCGTACGTCTCGCTCGCAAGGAGTGCGCCGTTGGCATCGAGATCAGCTTTGATCTCGTCGTTGGCCTCGCGGACGAACTGGCCGGCGTACTTGCCGCCGGCGTCGGTAAACGTTCCGTTGCCACGGACTGGACAAAAGATATCGAGGCCAAGCTCCTGGCCGCGGTGGAAGTCCTCTTCACCATGTCCCGGTGCCGAATGGACAAGGCCGGTGCGGTCGGCCTCGACGAACTCTGCGGTGTACACCTGGCCGGCTCCTTCGAAGCTCGGATGATCGGGAACCTCCTCGCTGAGTGGGTGGTCGTACTCCCAGCCGACAAGCTCCTCTCCGGAGAGTTCGCCTTCGATTGCGTAGTCGTCGTACCGCCCTTTACCGAGCACTTGGTCGACACACGGTTCGGCGATGTACAGCACGTCTTCGGTGCCGTCTCTGGTCGCCCGAACCTTCTGGTAGGTGAGCTCCTCGCCCACGCCGACGAAGGTGTTTGCGGGAATCGTCCACGGCGTCGTCGTCCAGATGACGAGGCTTCCCTCACGATCCGAGAGGGGGAATTTGACGTAGATCGACGGATCTTCGACCTGGTCGTACTCGACTTCGTTGTTGGCGATCCCGGTCTCACACCGCGGACACTGCGAAATTGAGCGTTTGCCCTGCTCGACGAGCCCACGGTCGGCGACCGCTTTGAACGCGTACCACGCGGCCTCCATGTATTCGGGCGAGATCGTCTCGTATGGGTTGTCCCAGTCGAACCACGCGCCGATCGACTGGAAATC
>CAZOOU010000099.1:0-5357 GCA_964581495.1 uncultured Haloferacaceae archaeon | reverse complement strand
CAGCCCCACAACCGCGAACACAGCGAGACCGCGCGGCGTCGTATAGGCGAAGGCTCCCGCCGCAAAACAGAGCTGAAACAGGAGTTTGCTACGAGGATCGAGCCGGTGGGCAACCGAACTGCCGGGCTGGTACGAGAGCATTACTCGAACGGCGACGTCGACTGCGGGCTTTCGTGCGGGTCGACTCCCTGTCGGTCGACGGTCGACTGGCTGGCCTCGGGTGGGACGTACACATCGAGTTGGGCCAACTCGTCGCGAGCCCGCTCAGTATCGGTATCGAACACGATCCGGCCGCGATCCATCCCGACGACGCGGTCAGCCGCCTCCATGATCCCCCGAAGATCGTGGGTGACGACGATGATCGCGGTCCCCTGCTCGTGAAGCGCGGCAAGCCGCGAGCAGACCGCCCGGCGGGCAGGTTCGTCGAGCCCCGTCAGCGGTTCGTCGAGCACGAGATACTCAGGGTCCATCGCCAGCGCGCCCGCGATGGCAACCCGCTCGCGTTCGCCGCCCGACAGTTCGTCGATCCGCTCGTCGCCGCGGCCCGCGAGATTGACAGCCGCCAGCGCGTCGTCGACTCGGCGGTCGACCTCGTCGACCGACAGCCCCAGATTCCGCGGGCCGAAGGCGACATCCGCCCGAACCGTGGCAGCCACAAAACTGTCGCGTGGCTCTTGGAACACCATGCCGACGGCCTGGCGGGCGGCGACGAGATCCGCTTCGACGGACTGGCCGTCGACCAGCACCTCGCCGCTGTCGGGGGTTTCCAGCCCGTTAAACGTCCGAACGAGCGTTGTCTTGCCGGAGCCGTTCGGGCCGACGAGCGCGACGTACTCACCGCGGTCGATCGACAGCGAGACGTCGTCGACTGCCGTCGTCTCGCCGTACCGACAGCCCACGTTTCGGGTGTGAATCATCAGACCGCCGCAATCGAATCGCTGCGGAGAATCCCGAGCGCGGCGGCGATTTTGACAGCCTCAAAGGGAATGAACGCGACCGCCGAAATCATGAACGCCTCGATGAGGCCGACCGACTGAATCACAGCGAAGCCGACCGTGCCCATCGTATAGATGATAAGGGTGCCAACGACCATCGCACCGACTAGCTGTCCGACGCCGACTTCGGTGTAATCACGCAACGTGACGCCGCGGTGGACAAGCAGACCGATCACAGCCGCCGCGATCGGATACGACCAGAGATAGCCAACAGTTGGACTCGCGATGAGATAGCCCAACCCGGCCGAGCCACCGGCAAACACCGGCACGCCGAGCGCTCCGGCGCTGAGATACAGTCCAAGCGCGCCGGTTCCCCAGACAGGTCCGAGCATAATGCCTGCAAGGAACACACCGAGCACTTGGAGAGTGACGGGGACCGTCGGCGAGAGTGGATTGGGAAACGAGACGTATGAAAAGCCCGCGATAAGTGCGGCAAACAGTGCCGCACGGGCGATGTTGGCCACGGTCTCGCCGTCGACCAACTCAACTGATTCGGTCGTGGTTGCCATACAGGTCGATCCGCGTAAACCATATTCAAAGGTTCGGTTTACAACATTCCGGGCAACGCGGGTGATACATCAGTCGTCGACACAGCAAGCACCACGGCTCGCCGAGAGTACTGATGCAGACAGATTTTTATACGCCCATCCTGTGTCTGATCCCATCTATGGACGACAAAACCGCGGAACTTCGGGATATTTTCATCGAGGCAACCGGCTCGGACACCGTCACCGAAAACCAGTCCGAATCGCCAGGCTCGCTGACCGACAGCGACCGCGATGTGACCGACCGGCTACTGGAGCTCGTCGAGCGCATGCGGGACCGATATACGTTCACCACCGAGTTCGACGACGAAACGCTCGCGGAGATCGTCCACCGCTATTACACCGACCAGTCGGACCGCGAGATCGCCGCCGAACTCGGCGTCGACGCCGAGACCGTTTTCGTGGCCCGGCTGGATCTCCATCTCGTCGGCGAGGCCGACCGCGAGGCCGAGTTCGATCTCGACGAACTCCGCCGGCTGGTCGTCGAGGAGGTTCCGCTGGCCGAGCGGGCCGAAAACCTCGAGATCACCGAGGCGACTGCCCGACACTACAGCGAGATAATCAAGGCGGATCTCCGGTCGACGCGGGCCAACGACCGGTTCCGCGACGAGTTTACGGAGCTACTGACCGACTCGGATCTCACCGGGCAGCTTGCCCGCGACGCGCGCGAAGACGGGCTTAAAGACGCCACCGAAGATATCGAAACCGACGTTTCGTTCTGAGTTCCGGGCCAGCACCGCCGAACGTTCAAATACGATGCCGGAGACACCGGCGGTATGCCGACGTTCAGCGACCTGAGCCGGGCGGCCTACTGCCCGCGTCAGCTCTATTATGCCCGCAGCGACGACGAGCGCGGACCGCCACCCGAAGCCAAGGCAAAAAGACGGCTGGCGTTTCGCTACGACGAACTCCGTACTGCCGACGACCAGACGCTTCGAGCACTGCCAATCGACTGCTCGCCGGCCGACTATCGGGCCGCACTCGATCGACTCTCGAACCGGTCGGACTGGGATGGACTCTGCGAGCCAGCCGACCGAAACTACGCCGTCGAGGGCAAGGACTGCCACGGGCGGATTCATAAGATCATTGCGGGAGATCCACCCGTTCCGACAGTACTCTCGCCCGGCTCGCCGCCCGAAAACGGGGTCTGGGAGCCCCAGTCGGTGCGAGCGGTGGCAACCGCCAACGCGCTGGCGTGGGAGCGACAACGCGAGATTCCGCGTGCGCTGGTGGAGTACCCTTCCGTGGGTGTCGTCCGTGAGGTCGAGTTGACCTGTCGACGCACTGCCGACTACCGGCGGGTGCTCCGAACCGTCCAAGCAATGGATGGCCCGCCGCCACGAGTCAACGACAGTCGCTGTGAGCACTGCGACTACCGCTCGGAGTGCGGCGTCACTACCCGGTCGCTGAAATCGCTGCTCGGCTTTTAGTTCGATTCGGAAAACTCGGCGAGAGCGGCCTCACAGGCCACGTAGCTGATATGGGTCGCCTCGGGGTCGACCAGCGTCCGGCGCGCTGCGTCGGTAATGATGTTGGTGAGATCTCGGGCCGAAAGCCCCGCAGTAGCCTCGGCAAGTTCGGCGATCTCGCTGTCGGTCACTTCGTGGGCCCGTCCGTCGAGATGGGTGGCGATGATCTCCCGACGAGTGTGTTCGTTCGGTAGGTCGACGAACAGCTCCTTGTCGAATCGGCTCAACGCGGCCGAATCCAGCTCGTCGTACACGTTGGTTGCGCCGATAAACAGGATGTTCTGCTCACCGATATCCTCGATCTGAGTTAAAAACTCGTTGACGACTTTCCGGTCTTCGGCGTGCTGGTTGGTCGACTGTCTGGCTTTGAGCACTGAATCGATCTCGTCGATAAAGATCAGCGCGCCGCCGGCGTACTCCGCGAGCGCGCGAGCCTCGCCGAACAGATCGTTGACCTGCTCGGTGCTGGCGTTGATGTACCGCGAGAGCACGTCGCCCCCGCTGAGTGTGACGTACGGGTAGCCAATCTCGCCGGCGAGTGCTTTGGCGAGGTAGGTTTTGCCGGTGCCAGGCGGACCGTACAGCAGGATCGTTGGGACGGGCACCCCCAGCTGTCTGGCCTGTTCGGGGCGATCACGGAACGGGACGATCACGCTGTTTTGGATGGTTTGACAGAGGTCGGGCCGGCCGCCGTAGTCGGCCATCGTCACTCCGGAGTCGTCCTGCCACGACTGGGTGAACTCACTGTCGAGATCACGCTCCCACGGTGGCTGGTCCGCCGGTGGTTGGGCTGGCTCGTCGCCCTCGGCGTCGTCGGCCGCACGGCGCTCGTCGACCGCGGTCGACTGTTCGGGTTCGGCCGTCTCGCTCGAAGCGTCGGCCGGTGTCGGCTCCGCAGGGTCGTCCAGTGAGGCAGTTGGATCGCGGTCCAGCGGCGGCCCCTCGACGCGCTCCGTATGCGGGTAGGGGTTCTGCGAGCAGGCCAACACGGCTGCGTCGGGGACATCTCCGGGCACATCGTCGCGGAACTGCCGGTATTCGGGATACAGCAGTTCGGCTTTGAACCGGTCGCCGGTGTCGGTGCCCGGATCGTACTCCGAAAAGAAGATCTGATAGATTTCTTGGAGCGTCTCGGTGATCTCGGCGTGGTAAATAATCGAGATGTAGTCAGTCGACTCGTTGTTGACCACGAGCACGTCAGTGGGTCGCACGCCGCCGAACGACCGGTTTTTGAACTGGGCTTCGAAATCGATCAGCCCGTTCCAAAACATCGTCAGCAGTTCGGTCGACTCCGGTTCGAGCACGACGTCCGCCACGCGCTCGCCGCTGGTGTCGGTAAAGCCGCCGCTGGTGGTTTCGCCGCCGCTGCCCTCCCAGAGCGTTGCGAACGGTTCGGGAACCGGCGCGGTCCGCGAGACGAGCCGGATCGCCCGCCGGTCGACGATGTCGACCGACTCAAGCCGCCCAAGCGTCCGGGGTTCGTGCAGCCCCCGGCCCGACAGTTCGACTGCGTCGCCCTGTTGGATGGCATCGACCCGCCGCTGGAGCGCATCGTCGTACCCCTGTGTTCGGACGGTCGCCGGCTTGCCTGCCGTCGAATACATGACGAGATATCCCGGCTCGCGGCGCACAACGCGGTACTGGCCACTGGACGGGATCGGTGGGTTCGTTGACATGGGCGGCGCGGTACTGCTATCTCCTTGCGCTCGTGACTGTATTAACGTTTGTACCGTCGACAGACAGGTGTCTGACGCGTATATAAACCGCTCAGATATCGTGGTCGGCGAGCCAGGCTTCGATCTCGTCGACCGCGGCCCCGCGGCGGTGAATCTCACCGCTGGAGACGTCGACGACCGTGCTTTCGGTGCCCGGTGTCTCACCAGTGTCAATAACCGCGCCGACTGCCTGGCGTACTGAGGCCGACAGATTGGCGGGCTGGCGAACGCTCGGCTCGCCGCTCCGGTTCGCGCTGGTCGCGGTGATCGGCCCGGCGGCCTCACAGAGTGCGAGGGCAGTCTCGTTGGCCGGAATCCGGACGCCGACGCGGGGGTCAGCGTCTGTGAGCACGTCCGGAAGCGTCGGTTTTCGGTCGACGATGACCGTCACTGGTCCAGGGAGAAACTCCTTCATAAAAGCCAGCTCACGGTCAGTCGGCTCGGTGTACTGGCGGGCGTGCTCGCGGTCGGCAAACGCCACCGAGAGCGGCTTGTCGCGTGGTCGGGTTTTGATTTCGTAGACACGGTCGACGGCCGCAGGGTTGGTCGCGTCCGCGCCGAGCCCGTAGACTGTCTCGGTTGGGTAGACGACCGCTTCGCCGGCCGCGATGGCGTCGACGGCTTTGTCGAGGG
>CAZOOU010000098.1:3640-5429 GCA_964581495.1 uncultured Haloferacaceae archaeon | reverse complement strand
GTTGACGCGTTCCATACCAGTTACCACCCCGAGTCGATATTAAAGGCCCCGAACTCCGATTGGTTGTCGGACCGAATCGTAAGCATCGTACCGACTCGCTCCGTAGTGTGAGTATGACTGCCGACGAGGAGTTGGCGCGGCTGTTCGAACAGTGGACCCCACGCGACGGACCACTGGTCGACTCCATCGACCGGATCGAACGAATCGCCGAGTTGCTCGGCGAGATTCGGGCGAATGAGGGCGTCGAAGACGACCAAAGTGGGCTGTCGTGGAACACAGCCACGATGGACGACGCACCGGTCGGAATGGCGATTTCAGGGCCAGCCTACCAGGATAACCCGATCTACTACGTCAACGACGCGTTCGAATCGATCACCGGCTACGCCGAAGGCGACGTGCTCGGCGAGAACCTGCGGCTGTTACAGGGCTCCGATACGGCAGCCGAAGTCGTCGACGATCTCCACGAAGCCATCGACATCTGGGCTCCAGTCGTCGTCGACGTTCGCAACTACCGAGCCGACGGCACACCGTTTTGGAACCACCTTGCGCTCGCACCGATTGCCGACGAGACGGGGACGATCAGCAACTGGGTCGGTATGCAACAGGACGTCTCCGAGTTGTACTAACTCGGCGTCGTCGCCAGCGATTCGAGTTCGCGCCGCGCTGATCCCATCCGGGCGACCGCAAGGGCCGTACAGACGACGGCAACCACGAACAACAGCGGGCTGACGAGCCCACTCGACGTGAGCGACTGGACAAGTAGATTGACGACCGGCAGCGAGCCAACCGTCGCGAGCAGCGCGCCGAAGACGAGTTCGTTTCGCGTACGCTGGCTCCGGTGGGTTCGTTCGAGCCGTGTTTTGAGTTCGGGATCGAGCCGACACTCGCCGTCTTCGACCGTGATGTTGCCGGCTTCGAACGCCGCCCGCTCGATTGCGAAGTCGACGCCCACGAGTTCGCGGTTCTCGTGTGTATGGACGAACGCCGTCGACCCGCAAAGCGGTTTGAGCGGCACGACCCGCTGGTTGAGTTCAGTCACCGACTCGGCGTCGACGACAGCAAACAGCCCCGAAAGCGTCGGTAAGCCGAGTTGGTCAGTTATCTCGGTCGAGTCGGGAAACACAAACGCGGTCGTCACCGGCTGGTGGCCCACCGCTTCGGCGAGGTCAGCGCGTTCGGCCTCACGCGGCAGCAGATCCATATCGACCGCAGGGTCGACGACGGTCAGTGCAACCACCTGATCGGGCAGAATCGACAGCAGGTCGTCGCCCCATCGAGTCGACGGTTCTTCGTCGTCCGCGCCATCGGCAGCGGTGCCGCCCTCGACGACTGGGTGCGGAAACGCCGCCCGGGAGGTTCGAGGAGTGTGAGCCGGCGGCTGATCGGTGTCGGCGTCGTCGACAGCAGCCTGCAGCCGGTGTGTCGAGGCCTGTTCGGCCAGTCTCCGGCGGACGCTGGCTGGCAGTGCTGCAGGTGAGACGACTGCCACGTCGGCGACGATTCCCTCGACGGGAGCCGGCGAGGCCGCTGTCGCATCGAGTGCTGATTCGACCGCGAGAAACCGCTCGGCGGCCGCCTCGTAGGCAGCAGGCTCCCGTGACATGATACCGTCTCTCAGTACGGGTGGCCGAATCTTCAATATTGTGCCCCACAGAGCGTTGGTGTCGACTACTGTCCCAGACATTGTCAACGAGACAGATATATAGCCTTGCGAACTATTAATATAGTATATGGTTGATACAACCACATCACGAAGGAAATTTGTCGCGCTCACAGCAGTCGGTGCAGT
>CAZOOU010000098.1:0-3540 GCA_964581495.1 uncultured Haloferacaceae archaeon | reverse complement strand
GAACCGGAAGAACCGGAAGAACAAGCCGACGAGTACAGCATCGACGACCAGCCGGAAGACGCAACAGTGTCGTTCGTCGCACCCGAAGACGGCGCGACCGTCTCCTCGCCCGTACAGTTCGACGCCGAAGTCGAGGGAATCGAACTCGCCCCTGCCGGCGATGCCGTTGTCGGCGAGGGTCACCTCCATCTGGTGGTCAACGGCGGGTCGTTCGAGACCACCGAACCGTTCGAGACCGGCGACGTCATTCCTGGCCCGGCCGACGAGATCGAAGCAGAACGGGGGATCTTCCACTGGAGCGACGGCCAGTCCGAAGGCGAGATTGATCTCGAACCGGGCGAGTACACTGTCGTTATCCAGATCGCCGACGGACCGCACCGGGCGTTCGGCGAAAACGACGAGATCACGATCACTGTCGAAGACAACGAAGAATAAAACGCCGACGAAGCGTCGGTTGGTTCTCCGGTTCGTTTTTATTATGTTGGAATCAGGCCGTAGACTAATGTCGGTCGACGCGAAAGGTGGCGTATGTCGACACCAGAAATCGCGGTGCTCAGACAGAAAATTCACGGGCTTTCGGCCAAAGATTACGCGAGCGCGCTCCGAACACGGCTTCCGGACACCGAGATCGCGGTCGCCAACACGCCGGCCGAAGAAACCGAGTTGCTTCGGTCGGTGCCGATTGCGACCGGGTTTTCGATGAGCACGGCCGAGATCAAGGCCGCCGAAAACCTCGATCTGTTCGGCTGTGTGTACGCGGGCGTGGGCCATCTTGATCTCGACGCCTTCGGAGAAAATGGGACCGCCGTCACCAACGCCTCCGGCGTCCACGGGCCCAACATCTCCGAGTACGTCCTGGGGGCAATGCTCTCGCATGTCCGCGGGTTCAAACAGGCCTGGCGACAGCAGGACCGAAACGAATGGCGATCCTACCCGGCCCGTGAGTTTCAGGGCAGCACCGTCACCGTCGTCGGATTGGGCGCGATTGGCCAAGCCATCGTCGACCGACTCGACCCGTTCGGCGTCGAGACGATTGGCGTTCGCTACACCCCCGAGAAAGGTGGGCCAACCGACGAGGTGCTGGGCTTCGACGAGATCCACGACGCGCTGGCTCGCACCGACTACCTCGTGTTGGCCTGCCCGCTGACCGACGAAACACGCGGCATCATCGACAACGAGGCGTTTCTGACGCTGCCGACTGACGCCTTCCTCGTAAACATCGCTCGCGGCGGTGTCGTCGAAACCGACGATCTGGTGAGTGCGCTGCAGGCCAACCGGATCGCGGGCGCGGCTATCGATGTGACAGACCCCGAGCCACTGCCGAATGATCACCCGCTGTGGGATTTCGACACCGTCTCGATTACGCCGCACAACGCGGGCCACACCCCAGAGTACTACGAGCGACTCGCCGAGATTCTGGCGACCAACGTCGACCGCTACCGCAACGGCGAAACCGAGTTCGAAAACCAGGTGCTGTAGCGATTCTCAGTACGCCCGTCTACGCCGCAGGCGGCGATTCGATATGCGAGACGTAGGCCGTCACGTCGGTTGTCGTTACCATGCCAATGACGCCCGACTCATCGTCGACCACGGGCAGGTGATGAAAGCCGCGCTGGACCATCGTTTCGGCCACCGCGTCGACCGAGTCGTTGGCAGTCACCGTCACGACGCTGGTTGTCATGTAGTCAGCGACCGTTGTTTCGGCGGCCACCGTTTCGTCGGCGATCATCCGGACGAAGTCGGTCGTTGTGAGAATGCCGACCAGGTCGTTTTCGGCGTCAGTCACGACAAGCGAGCTAATATCGCGATCCAGGAGTCGGGTGGCAGCCTCTTGGGCGGGCGTATCGGCTGTTACTGAGACGACTGGCGATGACATCAACCGACCAACAAAGACATCTGTCATAGTCTATAGTGCAATTTCTCATACAAAAGTGTTGGTACAGCACTCAAATTCGGTCACTATCGACCAGCGTTCAGTTTCCTGACTAAAATCGTCGAAAAATCGAACAGTTCGTACCCGAGTCAGATCCAGCCTTCTTCGACCAGCAGTTCGCCGTTCAGCAGGCTTGCGCCCGCTGCGCCGCGGATCGTGTTGTGAGCCAGACAGTTGTATTTGATACCCGAGTCGGTCGACTCGACGCCGCCGGCCGAAATCTGCATGCCGTCTTCGCGCCCGCGATCCATCCGGGGCTGTGGGCGGTACATTTCGTCCTCACCGAACACGTGAATGAGCTGGTCAGGTGCGCTCGGCAGGTCGACGCCGGGATACTCGCGCATGGCCTGGCGGGCCTCTTCGGGGGTCGGCTCGTCGGCGAGGTCGACAAACAGGCTTTCGAGGTGGCCGTCGAGCGTCGGAATCCGGTTACAGGAGGCGTTGACCGTCGAGTCGTGCATGCTGAGCTCGCTGCCGTCGAAGCTACCCAGCAGCTTGCGGGATTCGGTCTCCATTTTGGGTGCCTCGCCACCGATGTGCGGAATCGCGTTGTCGATGATCTCCATCGAGGTGACCCCGGAGTAGCCGGCACCTGAGACGGCCTGCAGGGTGGTGACGTCGACGCGGTCGAGACCGAACTGATCGAGCGCCGCGAGGGTGGGCACCATCGTGATCGTCGAGCAGTTGGGGTTTTTGATGAGCGCGCCGTCCCAGCCGCGGTTGTCGCGCTGGACTTCAATGAGCCCCAAGTGGTCGGGGTTGATCTCCGGGATGGTGAGCGGAATGTCCTCGGCCATCCGGTCGTTCGAGGAGTTCGACGAGACAACGTACCCTTCTTCGAGGAACTGTGGCTCGACCTCGCTGGCGACGCCGGACGGCAGCGACGAGAAGAGTAGGTCGACGTCGTCGCTCACGTCGTCAGGGTGAGTGCGACCGACTTCCATTGCGGCGACCTCGTCGGGAATCTGGGTTTCGACGCGCCATTTGGCGGCTTCTTGATACGTTTTGCCGGCGGACGATTCGCTTGCGGTGAGTGCGGCGATCTCGAAGGTTGGATGGCCGTCGAGCAGCTGAATGAATCGCTGTCCGACCGCACCAGTCGCCCCGAGAATGCCAACTTGTACTGCCATTACCGTGGGGTACAGTCTCATACACATAAGTGGGTCGGATTGCCGCGCAGTTTGCCGAACAATCGGGAAGAATACGGGCTCTGCCCGCTGATTTGCGGCTGGAACTGTCAGGTTCCATCAGTAGAATTCATATAAAAGGATACTTGTTACTACTCAGAGGTTGTGTTTGTTCAGTACATATCGCAGTTTGATTGATATTTCAAAAGTGCTGTGGGTCGCCCAAACAGTGGTGTACTACTAGTGTGCTGACGTCGACTCCACCAGACGGAAGGTGTAAACCGATGGTCGGCCTACGTCGACTGCGTGCCCTAGTCCCCGGCGGAGTACTCCTCTTTGGGAGCGATGATCGCCCGGAGAACCCAGGCACGTGATATACGGTACCGCTGTCGACCGCGACTGACAGCCGCCCGGCACGAGGGTTTCCCGGCCGACTCGGCATGCCGCCGACAGGATGAGGTCGGACGTTAGTGTTCCGGG
>CAZOOU010000097.1:0-5499 GCA_964581495.1 uncultured Haloferacaceae archaeon | reverse complement strand
GGCCGACTTTCGAGGACTGCTGGAGGTCTCTGAGATCCAACTCATCGCCCAACAGCCCCTCCGTCTGACCAAAGACTGCCCCGACGACATCGCTCCGTTCGACGACGCCGTCGGCTGCAATCCGGGTGTGAATGAGGTATTTTGCTGTGTCGTCCATCTGATAGCCACCGGCAGCGACGAGATCGCTACCGTAGTTGTTACTATTTATAAATACTGTGGTCCCAAATAGCTGTCGTCGCCCCTGGGAGTCGACGAACGGCTGGGCGTGACGCCGCTGGCCCCGTCTGGACCGTCGACCGCATTGAAGAGATATTTTCTTCAGAGCACTATTCTGAGCACGATTAGTAATATTTAGGTGTCGCTATCGGATACCACAGCCAATGACAACACGGACCAGAACAGCGCTGTGGATACTCGTCGCGACGATCCTTGTCGTGTTTTCGGTTCCGTGGTTCTGGTGGGGAGATGCCCGGACAGCCGCGGGACTGCCGCTTTGGCTGTGGTGGCACATCGGTTGGATGGTAGTTGCCACTGCTGTTTTTGCGGTGTTTGCTCGAACCGACTGGGACCGGTATGTGGGGGCCAGCGATGTCTGAGCTCAGCCTGCAGCTTGCGATCGTCGTCGGCTATCTGATTGTCGCTCTGGCAATCGGACTGGTAGCCTACCGACTGACAACCAACGTCGCCGAAGACTACTATTTGGCCAGCCGCTCGATTGGCACCCTGGTACTGTTGTTTACGACGTTCGCCACCCTGCTTTCGGCGTTTACCTTCTTTGGCGGGCCGAACATCGCGTATGCGCAGGGCCCCGAGTGGATTCTCGTGATGGGTGTGATGGACGGTGTGCTGTTTGCCATCCTGTGGTATCTCATTGGCTACAAACAGTGGCTCGTCGGCCGAAAACAGGGGTACGTGACGCTCTCGGAGATGTTAGGCGATCGGTTCGGTTCGCGTCGACTCCGTGGGTTGGTCGCGGCGATCAGCCTGTTTTGGCTGTTTCCGTACATCATGCTCCAACAGATGGGCGCGGGCGAGGCACTCGCCGGGCTCAGCGGCGGCGCGATCCCCTACTGGGCCGGCGCGGCGCTGATTACGGCGTTTATGATTCTGTACGTCATGCTCGCGGGGATGCGCGGCGTTGCGTGGACCGACACGATCCAAGGGCTGTTCATGCTTTCTGTCGTCTGGATCGCCGTTGCGTGGGTGTTGTCGGCGGTCGGCGGCCCCAGCGGCGCGACCGCGGCTCTCGGCGAGTCGAACCCCGAGTTTCTCGCGCTCGGCAGCCAGTTCTACACGCCGCAGTACATCATCTCGACGGCCGTCGTCATTGCGTTCGGCGTGACGATGTTCCCACAGATCAACCAGCGGTTTTTCGTCGCCGGCTCGGCGCGGGTGCTCAAACGCTCCTTTGTCCTCTGGCCGGTGCTCGTCCTCCTATTGTTCGTTCCGACCTTCCTGCTGGGCGCGTGGGCTGCCGGTCTCGGAATCGAGGTCCCGGAGGGCGCGAACGTCCTGCCGGTCCTCCTCAGCGAGTACACGCCGCTGTGGTTCGCCGCACTCGTCATTGCGGGCGCGATGGCGGCGATGATGTCGTCGTCGGACTCGATGCTGCTGTCGGGGTCGTCGTACTTCATCCGGGATCTCTACCGGCCCTTTGTCGACCCCACGCTGGGCGAGACTCGGGAAGCCTGGCTCGCCCGCGGTGGAGTGGCCGCGTTTGCGACCGCGACGTTCATCGCAAGCCTGAGTCGACCCGGCACGCTGATCGAGGTCGGCAACACGGCGTTCGGCGGCTTTGCCCAGCTGACGCTGCCAGTACTGATCGCACTCTACTGGCAGTCGACAACGCGTGATGGGATGATCGCCGGAATCGTCGGCAGCCAGCTGTTGTATCTCTCGCACGTCTTCGTGCCGACCATAACAGTCGACGTTGCCGGGATGGCCCTCCCGTTGTTTGCCCGCACCTACGGCGGATGGGATATCGCGCTCGGTGGGATGTTACTGGGCGTGCTGTTGACGATCGGGGTCTCGCTTGTAACCACGCCGGCGGCCGACGAGAAGGCCACTCGGTTCGTGGTTGGAGCCGATTAGCCACCGACTACTCGGGTCGCCGACTGATCAGGCCAACCGGTCGACCGGACGACCGGTCGACCAGCGGGACACTCAGGACGGCGGCCAAAACAGGCTATGTGGACTGAGTGGTATCTATCTCCAACTACCCTACAATGAATCGTCGTGCCGTGGTACGACTGCTTGGCACACTCGGAGCCACCTCACTTGCGGTCAGAACCTCCAGCCAACGGGCCGGCAGCTCGGCCAGCGGCTCAGCCACCGACGAGGCAGCCATTGACGAACCAGCCACTGACGAGGCAGCCACCGACAACTCCTCGACGATCCAGCGTGGTCGACGGATCGTCGACCAGCCAGCCGACAGTAGCGCGACACCGTCGGAGCCGCCGGCTGTCGAAGCGATCTCCGAAGCCATCGATGCTGAGACAGCCGAGACTGTTCGCTCGATACGGCTGGCGACCGAGCGACTCTTCGAGCAACTCCGCGAAAGCGATCTCGCCGTCGACGACCTCAGTGTGAGCAAGCGGCTCGAAAGCGACCAGCTCAAGCTGTTTGTCGAGCACTCCGACGAGATCGACACCGACTCCTGGCGGTCGGCCATCGAGGCGGCCCGCGAAGAGATTCCGGCAGCGGTCGACGAACGTCTCTTGGACCGGCTCGACGAGTTAGACATCGAGATCAACCACCGCACGCGGCCCGTCGCTCGACCCGAATACGGCTGTGAGTCGACTGTCGGCCGGTTTGCCGACGCCCAGTATCGCGAGAGAGGGATCGCCATGGGTGCGGCAGTCAGAAGCGAAACACTCGGTGAGATCGCCTCCAGTGGGTTTCGCGGGCTCCGCGAGGGCCATGCAGTCGTGGTCACAACCGCCCACACGTTCGAAACAGACGACAGCCACGAGCCGAGCGAGCTTCGCGGCGCAGAGCTCTACCAGTCCAGACGTCCCCATGTGATCGGACGCTGTCACGCGATGGGACGCGACTACGGGCCGGGCGTCGACGCCGCCGCGGTCGCCGTCGACGCTGAGAGCTATCCAAGCAGACTGCTGGCCGAGCCGGGCGGCGACAGCTACCATGACGAACCGATCGTCGGCACGGCAAGCTGGGAGCTTTTAGAGACACATCTGGCCGAAGATCGACCGATCTACAAACAGGGTGCAGTGACCGGCCGGTGTGAGGGCCGCATCGTCGAGTTACGCGAGTACTCGGGTGGCTACCGCGAGGTAGACGTCGACATCCACAGCGGCGGCGGCGACTCCGGAGGCCCGTACTTCGTCGAAACCGACGACGGGCTGCTCGTGGCGGCGATTCATAAGGGTGTTCGGACCGACAGCGGTGAACGGCGAGCGATCTTCGTCGACTCGGTGTGTGAAAGCCTCGACATTGAGCTCTACTGACCGGGGGAGCGTCTCAGTGTCGCCGACCCAACAACAATGGGCGTGGTTTGGCATCAGCGAGACCTCCGGATTCCGGACTACCGCGAGCTGGCCGCGTCGACGGCCGACGACACCACGCTTCCGGTGTATATACTCGACGATGAAGTCATTGAACCCGTCGACGACCGCCAGCGGCACCGACCACCGAACCAGCCACAACCCGACCAACAACAGTGCGAACTGGCAGGAGGTCGCCGCGACCGAACTGTGCTATGTAAGCGCGCTCAGCCCGTGTTTGAAAGCCAGTCGAGAGCTAACGATTGTCCGTCTGTACGCTCAGCAGCTCACAGCGACCTGCTTTCGGTGGCCGCACGACCGTCTTCGTCGGTGACTGTGAGCCGGATCTCGTCGGCCCCACCGCGTGTCCGGAGGCTGTGGTCACCGCTTGCAGTGCCGCCGCTCACGTTGGTCGTCTCGCGGTCGACAACCGAGCCGCCCTCTCTGAGCTCGGTCGTCACGCTGTCGAGCGCCGCGTCATCGTCCGAGACGGCCCAGGTCGAGGTGGCTCGAAACCACGGACCGGTGGTTCGCGTCCCGACTGACCACTGTTCGATGACTGGATCGGTGGGTTCGGTCGGTTCGCTGTCGGTTTCGCTGGCCGTCGTAAACGACAGGAGACTGCCGGCGTCGGTGGCCGCGGCTGTCTCTGCGACCGCCCGGAACTCGTAGTCAGTTTCGGGATCAAGTCCGTCGACCAGTTCAGTGAACGACCCCGTAGAGTCGACCGTTTGGGTGGCAGTCGTCGACCGGCTCTCGCCGCTGGGGCCGTACTCGAAGCCGACTTCGGCGGTGTCTGTGCCGTCGAGAACGGTCAGTTCGCCGGTCAGTATGGCCGACGTACTCTCGATGTCCCGTGGTTCGGTCGTCTCGACGGTAACTGTCTCGTCGGGCGAGTCGGTGGTTTCGAGCGCGCTGGCGACGTTGAGCCGGCCCCCACCCTGTTGGTGGTCGGCGAGTCCGATATCGTCAGCCGAGTCGACGAGACGGCTCCGAACCTCGTCGGGGTCGGCGAGGCCGGCGGCCATCAGCACCGCGGCTGCCGCCGAGACGTGTGGGGCGGCCATCGATGTGCCGCTGGCGTAGCCGTAGCTGTCGCCCGGAACCGTCGACAAACAGTCGACGCCGGGGGCCGCAAGCTCGATCTCCGGGCCGGTCGAGGAAAACTCCGCGAGCTCGTCGTTCTGGTCGGTCGCGCTCACTGCAATCGTCTCGGCGGCCGACGCGGGGAAGATCACACAGTCCTCACACGAGCCGTTGCCTGCGGCCGCAACCATCACCACACCCCTGGCGGCGGCGTACTGCATGGCGTCTCGGACCAGGCTGCTGTCGCCGCCGCCGAAGCTCATGTTCTGGACCGAATGGCCCGCGTCTGCCGAGGCCTCGATTCCGGCTGCGACCGTCTCGAAGGTGCCGCCGTCGTCGCCCAGCACCTTCACCGAGTGGAGTGTGACTTCCGGGGCGACACCGAGCACGCCGACTGCGTTGTCGACTGCGCCCACGATGCCGGCGATATGGGTGCCGTGCGATCGGTCGTCATCGGCGACGGACTCAGTGCAGTCGCCGCCGCCACAGTCGATTCCCTGGCCCATGTTGTCGGCGAGGTCTTCGTGCGTTGGATCGACGCCGGTGTCCAGGATACCGACACTGATTCCACTCCCAGTCTGACCGTCGCTGATCGTGACATCCGCCTCGACCGTCGTGACCCCGTAGGGGACCGTCTGGCCGACTGGCCACATCTTGCCGTTTTCCTCGACGTACCGAATCGCCGGATTTCGTTCGAGTGCGTCGACGGCCTGCGGCGCGGCCCGAATCGCCACCGCGTCGAAGTTGAACTCTCGGTTGATTCGGTCGGCGGCCTGTTTGGCTGCCTGGCGACCCCGCTCATTGTTATACCCGACGTTGACGTCGACCAGCTCTGTGGCCGTGCCGACGCCTGCAGTTGCACTCAGTGCGAGCGCGCTAGTTGCCCCTTGGAGTACGCGTCGACGTGTTG
>CAZOOU010000096.1:0-5502 GCA_964581495.1 uncultured Haloferacaceae archaeon | reverse complement strand
GCGGTGACGATTCCCAACACAGGAGCCAGCTGTTCGGCGTCCGAGGGGTTCCGGGCGGCCATCAGCAGGCTCATCTGGGCCCGGAGTTCGAGCAGATCCATCCGCTGTTCGAGTCGAAGCACCTCCGCGGCAAGCTCTTGGCTCTGGTGGAGCACCGCCGAATACGAAAGATCGATCAGCAGCTCGGCCGTATCCTTCATCTCGATGAGTACATCCTTGACACTAACCGGCTCGTACTCGATTGGTGTCGACAGCTCCTCGCGCTCCGAGACGTCCATACCGGTATGATTCAGGCCGACTACTAAAGGATTCACGCATGGAGGAACTGATTTACTCTCGCGTCGACCAGTCGGGATATGAGCGTTCGCGAGGAGTTCGACAGCTGGGCGACAAGCGGCCGGGATAAAGGAATGGAAGACCGCCACTGGCATACTGCCAAACACGCGCTGGCCCGCATGCCAGTCGAGGCCGGCGACACCGTGCTTGATTTGGGCTGCGGCAGCGGCTACGCCCTCCGCGCGCTTCGTGAGACCGCTGGCATCGGCCAGGGAGTCGGCCTCGACGGCGCGCCCGAAATGGCACGGAACGCTGCCTCCTACACTGACGACGACCAGGTCGACTTCCTGGTCGGCGATTTCGATTCCCTTCCATTCGCCGACAACAGCGTCGACCACGTGTTTTCGATGGAGGCCTTTTATTACGCGCCTGACCCAGCTCACACTCTCGCCGAACTCCGCCGAGTGCTCCGTCCGGGCGGCACGTTCTACTGTGCAGTCAACTACTACGAGGAAAACGAGGCGAGCCACGAGTGGCAAGAGGGTATCTCAATCGAGATGACGCGCTGGGACCGCCAGCAGTACCGCGAGGCGTTTCGGGAGGCCGGCTTCTACGTCGCCGAACAGGACAATATTGCAGATCAGGAAATCGAAATCCCGCCAACCGAGGCGTTTCCGACCGACAACTGGGAAACGCGTGAGGCAATGGTCGACCGCTACCGAACGTGGGGAACGCTGCTGACCGTCGGCGTCGTCCCCTAACCCTCACTCTGTCTCCGGATCGACTTTTAAATTCTCGATACTCGACAACCCCTTGATTGCGGGGGCGTCGATCACACTGCCGTCGACCGCGAACCGCGAGCCGTGGCAGGGACAGTCCCACGAGCGTTCGGCAGGATTGAACGCGACGACACAGCCCATATGTGGACAGACTGCCGACCGGGTGTGAAGCTCGCCGTCGGAGTCCCGGTAGGCGGCGACCGGTTTGCCCTCGCGGCTGTAGATGGCGGCCTCATCCGGCTGCAGATCCGTTGGTTCGGCTCGGGCGTGTTTCATCCAGCCACGGATGAACTGGCCGCCCTCGTTGGCCGTTTCGGTGAGCAGTTTCCCCGCGGAGCTTTTAACGGTTACACGCCGCGGGTCGAACGCCCGCTGCCACGGGGTCTCCCGTCCCCGCAGCATATCGGCCAGCTGGAGCCCGGCAGCGATTCCGTTCGACATTCCCCAGCCACCGAATCCGGTTGCGATATATAACTCGTCGACCAGTGGGCCACCCCGCCCGACGTACGGTATTCCGTCGACCGAGGCGAAATCCTGGGTCGACCAGCGGTAGACGATCTCTTTGATTTCGAACGTCTCGCGGGCCTCGGCTTCGAGGGCGCGATACCGTTCGGTGGTGTCGCCACCCTGGCCCGTCTTGTGATTCTGCCCGCCGATCAGCGTCAGTTCTTGGCCGTTGAGCGTCGCCGACCGCACTGAAAAGTACGGATCGTCGACGCGGTAGTACATCCCTTCAGGTTGGTCGCCGGCGATTTCGGCAGCCAACACGTAGGACTGTTTCGGGTAGAGTCGCGCAAACAGTCCAAGCCGGTCGCGGATCGGGAACTGTGTTGCCACGATCACGTGGTCGGCCTCGGCTGTGGCGGTCGACGCCGGCTTTTCGTCCTGGATTTCAGTCTCTACTTGATACCGATCACCGTTCGAGATCTGGGTAACGGCCGTCCTTTCGTACAGCTGGCCGCCCGCCGCCTCGAACTGCTCGGCGACCGCCAACAAGTAGGCGCGTGGGTCGAACTGGGCCTGTTCGTCGAACCGGACGCCGGCTTTGGCGGCCGCCGTATAGGGGATCTCGTCTTCAGCCGTCGCCGAAATGCCGGCCTCCCAGGCAGCCTCGCGTTCGTCGCGGAGCGCGGAGCGTCGGTCTGTCTTCTCGGTGTAGATAATCGCTGGCTTCCGCTCGAAGCCACAGTCGACGTCCCACTGCTTGACTCGGCTGGCGACGTGTTCGACCGCGGCTTGGTTCGCCGCCGCATAGCGCCGGGCGGTCTCCGAGCCGTGTTTCGACCGGATCGTGTCGTATTTCAGGCCGTGTTGGGTCGTCAGCTTCGCCGTCGAGTGGCCGGTCGTCCCGCTGGCGATCCGGTCTCGCTCGACGATTGCCACCGAGCGGCCGGTTTCTGCGAGCTGCAGCCCAGCAGTGAGGCCAACGATACCACCGCCACAGACGGCCACGTCGACGCTGGTCGTCTCCGTTAGCGGTGGGTGGTCGGTCCCGGGGTTAGTCGCCAGCCAGATCGACGCTGGCTTACCCGGGAGTGTTGGGTCGTCGGCTGCTCTGTCGCCCGGTTCGTCGACTGCGTCGTGAGGTGTATGGTCGGTCATAGGTACTCTCTGCATCCCGCGACATCTCACGACCCACGGACGAACACACGACGGCGGGGACACGACACATCGGTTCGGCCCGACCTCGAATAACTCTCGTGTCCAGCCGCCGGGACCGTCCGGGCCAAAGACATGACACTGACACTCATAGAATGGCGAACTGTTTTGTGGGCTGCTCGCCGTGGACCTGTATGAGCCGTCGACTCTACGTGCTCGGCGGGGTGTTGGTCGCCATCGCCGCGCTGGCAGCTGTGATCCTCTTTGAGGTACTGGGGACGGTGTTTTTCGCTCTCACGGTCGCCTATCTGTTGGTTCCGCTCCGCCGCCGGCTCCGCAACCGTGGCTACTCACGACTCACGTCGACGGTCGCGGTGACCTCGCTGGCGCTGACGGCCGTCCTCGCGTTGTTCGGCCCGCTCGCATATCTGTTGATTATCCGGTTTGCGGATGTCTCAGCGTTTATTGTCGGACTGCCGGAATCGGTTACTGTCGAGTTGGCTGGCTTTAGTTATGAGTTGGTTACCGCCGAGCTGTTTGCTTCGCTTGCCCAGGAACTGTCGGCTGTCGCGCGCTCGGTCGTCGCTGGGCTTCCGGTGTTGCTTATCAAACTCGCGCTGTTCGTGCTCTTGGTGTTTTCGTTGCTTCACAACCAGCGCAACATTCGAGCCGCCACGATTACCGTTGTGCCGCCGGCCTACCGCGACATCGCCGAGGCACTCCACACGCGGGCCCGCGAGACGCTGTTCGCGCTCTACGTGCTGCAGGCCGCAACCGCGCTGGCGACGTTTCTGGTCGCGATTCCGGTGTTTTTCCTCCTGGGCTACGAGTCGCCGATCATCCTGGCGACGGTTGCGGGCATCCTCCAGTTCGTTCCGGTTGCAGGGCCGAGTATTCTCATCGTGATTCTCGTTGCCGCCCGACTTCTCGTCGGCGATATCGCCGGGGCGATCCTTGTTGGCATCGTTGCAGGTGCATTCATCGTCGCGCTACCGGATGCGGTGATCCGCCCTCGGCTCGCCAGCCGGACGGCCGATCTCGACAGTAGCCTGTATTTCGTTGGTTTCGTCGGCGGCATCCTGAGCCTCGGCGCGCTCGGAATCATCGTCGGCCCGCTCGTGGTCGCGCTGTTGGTCGAAGCTTCCTCGTTGGTTTCGGCTGAGTTTGACCACGTCGACCGGCCGGCCGACTCACCGACGACCGCCCCGTCGGAGTCATCTGACTCGCCGTCGACGCCGACCGTCGATCCATCCGATCCGTCCGACTCCGACTGACATGGATCGAGGCCGACGGCGTCGATTCCCCCTCTACCAAACCTCCGACCGCGTTAGGTGAGCACTAACTCGGCGATCGGCGGTGTGAGAAACGCTTCGATGAACGCTGCGACAATGAGGATACTGGCCAGACCCAACAGCACACGGTAGGCCAACCGCAACACGTCGGCAAGCTCAGCCGACGAGCGTGTTCCGCGAAACACGCCGAGGACGGTCCAGCCGACATGCAGTCCGAGCCCGCCGGCAAGGAGAATCGCTGGCACTTCGACGATGCCGTGTGGGGCGACGAGTGCCAGAAAGACGATCGGTTCGACGATGCCGGCGACCGCACCAATAATAAAGCCGTTCAGCAGCATGTCGACCACGGTCGGCACACCCAAGGCGACCCCGCCGTAGATTGCGGTCGCCGAGACGAGCCAGTTGTTGGCGGCGATCATCACGAACGCGCCGACTGGGATCGTCCCGAAGATCTCGCCGATCCCCTCGTCTACAGGGAAATCGACGGCGAACTCGGCGGTCACCAGCCAGCCGGCGGCCGCAGCCGCCACGAACAGGGCGCTCGCTGCCAGAATCGATCCTGGCTGTGCCCGCGCAAACTCGCCGACTGCAGCGAGTCCATCACGGAAGGCAGCCACAAACCGATGGCGGTAGGCTGGTGTGTCGTCGGCAGGCTGTCCTTGCCCGCCGACGCCTGTGTCGTCGTCACCAGCGGGTTCGACATCCGTTTGGTCGACTGGTTCATCGCTGTCGGCCGCGGCGTGTTCGTCGTCGACTGACTGCACGTCGGTATCGGTCGGCTCCGATTGATCCGAGCCACCGTCAGCGACCGCCGTGTGGGACTGAGTCTGGGCCGATCGCGCGACAAACGGTCGGTCGGCGTACAGCGCGGTTTTAAACGCGTCCAGGAACGGAATCGCGAGGAGTGGGCTGATAATCCCCGTCAGCTGTGAGACGCCAAGTGCGGCAAACAGCCCGCCGAGCACGCTGAGTCCGCCGAACACACCGAGGGCGACCACCACGTACGCCAGAAACCCCAGCGGCTCTCGGAGCGGGAAGCCGACACTCCGTCGGATTGCTCCGCCAAGCGTCGACCCGTCGACGACGACTGACTGGCCCGCAAATGCGAGTGCTAACAGTCCGACGATGACGATCGCCGCCGACAGCAGCCCACCGACGAGGGCGGCGGCAACGCCGGCAACTGGTGAGACGGCAAACAGGCTTGCACCCACGACAATCGGAACGACGCCAACGAGGACAACACCGAGTTGAGCAAGGGTGATGCCGACGAACGTTTTCCAATCGCGACCGACGCCAACGACCGCATCGGCAACTCCGTCGCCGTCGTACAGACAGCCGTAGATGCCGTTGATCGCGGCGGCGTTGCTGATTCCGTTCGAGACGATGCTGACGACAACGGCGAGCAGTACAGCGAGCCCGACGATCCCGACTATTTCGGGCGAAAAGACATCGAGGAGGGCGGCCTCAAGTTCTGGCGGGATCGCTTCGGGGTCGAGTTCACCCTCCGCGCCCGTCTCTTCGAGGGCTTCGAAGTCGACGGCCTCGACGGCCTCAAG
>CAZOOU010000095.1:0-5515 GCA_964581495.1 uncultured Haloferacaceae archaeon | reverse complement strand
AGCTCACCCATCCGGAGGGTGGCTTTTACAGCACGCTGGATGCCCGCAGCGGCGACGAGGAAGGAACGTTCTACGTCTGGACGCCCTCGCAGGTCGCCGAGCATCTCGACGAACCCAACGCGAACCTGTTTTGTGACCGGTACGGCGTCGACGATTCGGGCAACTTCGAGGGTGGAACGACGGTGCTGACAATCGCGGAATCGGTCGAGCAGCTCGCCGACGAGTATGAGCTCTCGGTCGACGAGGTCGAAACCCGGCTTTCCGAGGCCGAACAGACACTCTTTGCGGCCCGCGAGGACCGGACCCGTCCACCCCGCGACGAGAAGGTGCTGGCCGGCTGGAACGGCATGATGATCTCGGCGTACGCACACGCCGCGCGTGTGTTGGATGCCGACTACACCGAACAGGCGACCGCCGCCCTTGCGTTCGTCCGCGAGCAGCTGTGGGACGCCAAGTCGGGCCGACTCACCCGCCGCTACATCGACGGTGACAGCCAGGGCGAGGCGTATCTCGAAGATTACGCCTTCCTCGCCCGTGGTGCGTTCGACACCTATCAGGCCACCGGCGATGTCGATCACCTCCAGTTCGCGCTCGATCTTGCCGAAACCATCGTCGAGGCCTTTTGGGACGCCGACGACGGGACGATCTACTTCACACCGCAGGACGGCGAGCAGCTGGTCGCTCGGCCCCAAGAGCTCGACGACCGGTCGACGCCCTCCAGTCTCGGTGTGGCGACGGACCTCCTGCTCGTTCTCGACGGCTTTGTGCCCGACGTCGACTATCGTGAGATCGCCGGCGCGGTGCTCGAAACCCACGGCAACCGGATTCGTGGCAACCCGCTGCAGCACGTCTCGCTGACGCTGGCCGCCGACCGCTACACCCACGGTAGCGCGGAGCTAACGATTGCGGCCGACGATATTCCCGACTCGTGGCGCGAGCAGTTGGCCGACCGGTTTCTGCCGGGGGTCGTTGTTGCGCGCCGACCACCAACCGACGACGGACTCGATGAGTGGCTCGACCAGCTCGGATTTGCGGAGGCACCGCCGGTGTGGGCCGGCCGGTCGGCCAGCGAAGGCGAACCCACCGTGTATGCCTGTCAGTCGTTCAGCTGTTCGCCCCCGGAGACCGACATCGAGGCGGCGCTTTCGTGGCTCGAACAGAACCGGTAACCACTCACTACTCGACGACGTCGACAGTCTCAGAATCTGGGACAGTACGATACAGTTAACAGGACGCCGTAGCCGAGCATATGTATGGCTGACCAAGCCAACCCTTTTGAGAGCCTTCAAGAACAGATCGACGTAGCCGCCGAATACGTCGACGTTAGGCCGGATGTACTGGAGCGACTGAAACACCCCGAACGCGTTTTGGAGACGACGCTGTCGGTCGAACTCGATGACGGGTCCATCGAGCTGTTTCAGGCGTTTCGCTCACAGTTCAACGGCGACCGCGGTCCGTACAAGGGTGGGATTCGGTACCATCCGGGCGTCACCCGAGACGAGGTCAAAGCCCTCTCGGGGTGGATGGCGTACAAATGCGCAATCGTCGATATCCCCTACGGCGGCGGGAAAGGTGGGGTTGTCGTCGACCCCAAACAGTACAGCGAGAGCGAACTCGAACGACTTACCCGGTCGTTTGCAACCGAACTCCGTCCGTTGATCGGTGAGGACCGCGACATTCCCGCACCCGACGTAAACACGGGCCAGCGGGAGATGAACTGGATCAAAGACACCTACGAGACGCTCGAACGGACGACCGCACCGGGCGTGATCACCGGCAAAGCCCTTGATTCGGGCGGCTCGGAAGGCCGCGTCGAAGCAACCGGTCGGTCGACGATGCTCACCGCTCGCGAGGCTTTCGCGTGGCTCGACCGAGATATTGCGGATGCGACCGTCGCAATCCAGGGCTATGGCAACGCGGGGTCGATTGCCGCGCGACTGATCGACGAGTTAGGTGCCGACATCGTCGCCGTCTCGGATTCCAGCGGCGGCATCTACGATCCCGACGGCCTCGATGCTGCAGCGGTTGCCGAAACCAAACAGCAAACTGGCTCGGTTGTCGACCATCCGGCCGCCGAGCGGGTGAGCAACGAGGAGCTGCTCACGCTGGACGTCGACCTGCTGGTGCCTGCGGCGCTCGAAAACGCTATTGACGAAGCGCTCGCTGCTGACGTGAGCGCGGATATCATTGCTGAAGCCGCAAACGGTCCGCTCACGCCCGGTGCCGACCGGGTGCTCGCAGAGACTGATACGTATATCATCCCGGATATTCTCGCCAACGCCGGCGGAGTAACCGTCTCGTACTTCGAGTGGGTCCAGAACCGCCAGCGCTTTTCGTGGACCGAACAGCGGGTCAACGAGGAACTCGAACGTATCATCGTCGATGCATTCGACACGCTCGTCGAAACCTACGAGAACACGGACGTCAAAACACTGCGGACGGCCGCCTACGTGGTTGCGATCGAACGGGTCGTCGATGCCTACACGCAGGGCGGCAACTGGCCCTGATATCTACGTAGTTGCTTCCTACTCGTCTGCTGGCGGCTGCAGTTCTTTACCGAGATAGGCGGCGATCGGGACGTCCTCGGATTCAACAAACCGGACGAGCTCTTGGCCATCTTGTTCGACGACGACCGTTGGGATGTACTCGATGTCGTACTCGTCGACGCCGGGGCCGGTTTTCGAGCCGTCGTCGTTCTTTTCGACTGGGTAGTGATGGACGTTCTCGCGGTCGACGCCCGCAGATTCGAGGGCGGCACCGAAATCAGGAAGCTGCTGTTGGCAGTCGATACACCAGTCGCCGCCCCAGACGTGGAAGTCGTAGTCGTCGGCACCGAGCGCGGCAATCGACTGCTCGTAGCCCGCGGGCTCGAAGTCGACGCTGGGCTGCATGGTTTCGAGTTCCATACGTCTGCTTCGGACTCAAACAGTAAAACCGCCCCGGCTGTCCGCGCTGAGTCCGGTAGGCCCTTAGGCTCCCGTCCGGAACCCCTTGGCATGGACGACAGCATTCTCGAGACGGTCGGTTCGCCGCTGGTCGCCGTCGACTCACCCGAGGGGTCGACGATTGCGGCGAAGCTCGAATCCAGGAATCCGGGCGGGTCGGCCAAAGATCGGCCGGCGCTGTGGATGATCGAAACCGCAGAGGAAGACGGGACGCTCACGTCGGGCGACACCATCGTTGAGCCGACAAGCGGCAACACCGGGATCGGCATTGCGATGGTTGGGGCGGCGAAAGGCTACGATGTCCAGATCGTGATGCCGGCGTCGAAATCCCCCGAACGGCGGTCGATTATGAAAGCCTACGGGGCAGAGCTCGAACTCGTCGAGGGCGATATTTCCGATGCAAAGGACCGCGCCGACGAACTCGAACAGACGAAGGGATACGTCCAGCTTCGACAGTTCGAAAACGACGCCAATCCCCAATCGCATTACGAGACGACCGGCCCTGAGATCCTCGAACAGGTCGGCGATCGAACGGTCGACGCCCTTGTCGCGGGCGTAGGGACCGGCGGGACGATCACGGGAATCGGCCGACGGCTGGTCGAAGAGTTCCCTGATATCGAAATTATCGCCGTCGAGCCCGACGATTCGGCGGTCATCTCGGGCCACGAACCGACCGGCGACAGTTTTCAGGGAATGGGCCCCGGATTTATCAGCCCGAACCTCGAGACCGACCTCCTGGATGGTGTCGAGATCATGTCGGCTGATGCGGCAGAGGCCGAGTGTCGACGCCTTGCCCGCAATGAGGGAATCTTTGTGGGCCAGTCCAGCGGCGCGTCGAACCTCGCCGCAAAGCGGGTCGCCGAGCGACTCGTCGAGAACGGCGTCGACGATCCTCTGGTGATCACGGTCTTTTGGGACAGCGGCGAACGATACGTGTCGACCGGGATGTTTGAGGCCGAGTAGTTACTGCTTATATACGTATTTAAACAGTAAGCATTGTCTACTGTCGGACCGCATAACCCTTTTGAGGCGGTAGGTGGTCTCTGTGGCCATGCCACCACGACGGATGGCCCTCGTTGACGCCTTCACGACCGAGCCGCTGGCCGGCAACGCTGCCGGTGTGATCCCCGCTGCCGACGGACTCTCCGACGCGCAGTGTCAGGCAGTCGCCCGCGAGCTATCGGTGAGCGAAACCGCTTTTATATTCCCTTCACACGATGCTGACCGACAGGTTCGGTACTTTACGCCGACCCAAGAGGTCGACCTCTGTGGACACGCTACCATCGCGGCCCACGCCTGGCTCAACACCGAGGGTGAGCTTGCTGCCGGCAGCCACACCCTCGAAACCGCGGTCGGCGTCTTGGACATCGAGATTGCCGCCGACGGCACCGTCTGGATGACCCAAGACACCCCGACTGTTGAGCCACGCGAGATTCCCTACGATCGGTTGGCCGACGCACTCGGCGTCGACAAAGCGACACTTCAGGACGTCGGTGCCGAGCTTCCGGTCGCTCGCGCGTCGACCGGACTCGCCTTTTTGATCGTTCCGGTCAACTTCCTCGAATCGCTCGGTTCGATGACTCCCGACCTGCGGGCAATCGAAACGCTCTCGGAAGAACACGACGTCGCCGGTGTCTACGCCTTTACGTTCGACACGCTGGGCAGTGAGTCGACGCTTCACGCTCGGATGTTCGCGCCCGCCGCCGGTGTCGACGAAGATCCCGTGACAGGCACGGCCAGCGGAGCCTGCGGGGCGTATCTCCACGACGTGGGCGCGAGCGCGTTCGACGAGCCGCCAGAAGAGATGCTGTTCGAGCAGGGCCACTTCATGGACCGCGGCGGCCTCGTCGAGGTGCAGGTGGGCCACGACGACCACGGTCGACGCGAGGTGCGAGTCGGCGGGCAGGCTGTCACCAGTCTCACAGGCGAAATCGAGGTGCCGGAGTACGAGGACGACGGCATCATCGAAGCCTAATTTGGTTCTGTTTCGCGTTCGCGCTGGCTCCGGTCGACCAGTGGCGACTCACCATCGAGTCGTTCGACCGTCTCTTCGGTTTCGATGATTCGATCCAGGCGACGTTCGAACTCCTTGTCGGAGAGTTCGCCCTGTACGTAGCGATGTTCAAGCTCAGTTACGGGGTCGGCGTCTGTCTCTGTCTCGGCGTTGGCTGTCGACTCGTGGTCGGTGAGCGTTGTGAACCCGAAATAGCCGAAAAGCATCAGCAAGGCCAGCCCTATGAGGCCGAGAGCTGCATTAGCCTCTGCAAGAATAAACACCGGAACCAACACCATCGTGAGCGCGGCGATAACGAACGGCCCACCGAACAGCAGTAACACCGACGCAGCAAGCGGGTTGTCGCTGACCCAGGCTAACCAGTTTTCCATACGCGTTCGTCAACGTGACAAACAAAAGACGTTACGCCTGCTCAGGCCAGTTCCTGTTCGCGTTCCAGCTCGCGGAGTTTCTCGATCCGCTTTTCGGTCGGCGGGTGCGTTGAGGCGATCTTACCGATAAACCCAGACCGAATCGGGATAATAAAGAAGGCGTTCATCTCGGCCTGATCGCGCAG
>CAZOOU010000094.1:0-5545 GCA_964581495.1 uncultured Haloferacaceae archaeon | reverse complement strand
ACGTACTCGTCGTCGACTTTGGCCTGATACTCGGAGAGGACCTCGCGGGCCGTTTCTGCGTGTTCGAGGACGTGCGAAACCACGGGATCGAACGTGCCGTCGGCGTACAGTTCGGTGTTCGAGCGCATCTCGATGTCGACGCCCAGTCGGTCGGCGTCAGCCTTCAACAGGGCCGCAAAGTGGGCCGCATACGACTCGCGCTCGCCGAAGGGGTCGGGGATCGCGGTGTACGGTTTCCCCAGGTTTCGGCCGAGCGCGCCCGCGTCGACCTCGCCGAGCCCAACGATCTCGCCGTCAGCGTTGGCGAGCTTGCGGGGGAGTTTGCGAAGCGGGTCTTTGTCGTCGCTGGTAAAGACCTGCCGGACGTCGTGGCCGCGGTTGCGGAGGGCTTCGGCGACGAAGTAGCCGCGCATGATCTCGTTGACGTTGCCGAGATGGGCGACGCCCGAGGGTGAAACGCCGCCTTTGACGACGATTGGTTCGTCTGGATTCCGTGCTTCGACCTGGTCGGCGATCTCATCGGCCCAGAAGGCGTGATGCTGGCTCTCGCTGTCGGCGAGTGTGTGTGGGTTGCTGTCGTCGCTCATTCGGTCTTGACCCAGGCGGTAGGTTCGTTGCTTCCGTGCGGGATCACGTCGGTGCCGGTGTGATCCCCGCGGAGAACCGCCGACTCGATGTTCGACGGCTCCGAGCCGTCAAGCACGATGGTCCGCATTCCTGAGCGTTCGATGAGTTTGGCTGCCAGAATGTCGACCGGTGCCGACGCGCCGGCATCCCGGCTCATCGGGACGATCAGGTCGACAAGCTCTGCGGGCGACATCGTCGTGTATTTGATCGCTTCGGGGTCGACCTCGGGGTCGGCGTCGTAGACGCCGTCGGTGCTGGTTGCGTAGACGAGTAGATCAGCGTCGACGGACTCGGCGAAGGCGGCTGCCACCGCATCGGTGGTCTGACCGGGCGTTATGCCGCCCATAACCGAGATATCCCCACGGCGGATGGCGTCGCCGGCCGCATCGTAGTCGGTCGCTGGTGTTGGCTTTGCGTCGGCGCCGAGCGCGGCGATGAGTAGCCGGGCATTAATCCGCGTGACGTCGATTCCCAACTGATCGAGTTGGACCTCGTTTGCGCCCAACTCGCGGGCCGCTGTGATGTAGTCTCGGGCGACGCCGCCACCGCCGACAACGAGACCGATCTCACAGCCCGCCTCGGCCAGCGACTCGACTGCCTCGGCGTGGGCGGCCACGCGGTCAGCATCGAGATCCGGGGCCAGAATACTGCCACCGATTGAAATAACGACTCTCATTGTAGTCGGCTAACTCCGAGTCGACCTTAAGCGTTGTCAAGCCGCTACTCAGCGGTTCGATAACACAGATGGTTCGTTGTCGGACGCTCCGGTTTCGACCGCCGACCGATGAGCGGTCGGGCGGGGACCCGTCTCCAACAGACAGTATCAAGCCGCCGGCGACCCCTGCTGTGGATGTGCAAACAGTCTGTATTATCGGCGAGGGCTCTCGGTCCGTGGCCGACCGACTCGCGGACCGACTGGTCGAGACTCGTGCAGGACGCGTCGCCACGGTCGACTGTACGGCTGCTTCGGTTGCGAGTGAGACAGCCACCGACGCCGGTCGGTTCCAACTCGACGGCGACGGCCGCTGGCGAGCCAGCGGTACCGACCGGTCGCCGATGGAACTGCTCGACTCGCTTGCGCCCGACTACGAGTATGCGGTTGTCGCCGGCCTCAACCATCACCGCTTGCCGACAGTCGTACTCGGAGATGCTGAACCAGCACCGTCTGTGGAGGTGGTTGCCACCGCGTCGTCGAACAAGGGGCTCGATATCGAGAGGCTCGTCGACAGTGTCGACGATTTCGAGCCACACGTCACGCTCGAAACGCTTATTCAACAGGCTAAAGCCACACCACAGGCCGACCGATCGGGGGCGATTGCCACCTTTACTGGTCGCGTCCGCGCAAAGGACAGCGCCGACGACGCTCGCACCGAGCATCTGTCCTTTGAGAAATACGAAGACGTCGCCGAACAGCGGCTCGAAACAATCCGCGAGGAGTTGACCGACCGTGAGGGCGTCTTTGAGGTGTTGATGCACCATCGGGTCGGCCTCATGGAGGACGGCGAGGATATCGTCTTCGTCGTCGTGTTGGCAGGCCACCGCGAGGAGGCGTTTCGGACGGTCGAAGACGGGATCAATCGGCTCAAAGACGAGGTGCCGATATTTAAAAAGGAAACGACGACTGACGAGGAGTTTTGGCTTCACCAGCGCGAATAGCCGACTCAGTCGACGCTTCAATCTACGCGCGCTGGCGAGTGTCACACAGTTTGACGGCAGTATGTCGCTGTTTCATTGTCTGGTAGTGGTCACGTAGCCCTTTGTTGGCTGCACTTATACCTAGCTAGAGTCAATCTGAAATATAGTGTTAGATCGGAGTGTAAACGGTTTACGGCGTTTTTGAAGCGTCCTGAATATTTCGATGTGGCTGGTTTTGAACCGTTCAATTGGTGAATCAGCCCGAAGCCGACCGAACTATCTGGCTTATATAACAGCTATGCAGACTGACAAGCGGATGAGGTTCACCATGAGCGCGACTCCATCCACAGCCACGCCACGTACCGTCGACGGCAACCCGAAGGCCGAATGCCTTCGGCAGTACCTTCATGAGCGTGCGGCAGCCGGCGATCGCTACTTCAAAAGCAAGTTCATCGCCAAGGATATCGAGCTTTCGCCCAAAGAGATCGGCGCGCTGATCGTCCGTCTGCAGGATACAGCGAGCGATCTCTCGATCGAACCATGGTCCTACACGGGCGCGACCACCTGGTATGTTGAACCCATCGAGTCGGCCTGATCGGTGCTAATCGGCAGGCGCGACCACCACACTCCTTTCGAGACTCCCACACTTCGAGCGGCCGCTGAAGCGGGTGTTTATGCCCGTCGACCACATACTCCATGTGATGGCTGACTCGGAGGTTTCGGTGCCACGTCCGGATGGTCTTGAGACGTGGTACCACCTCACCGATGTTCGGATCAGAGACGGCCGGGTTATCTACTACGGCGAGCCGCTGGTCTCCGAACGCCGACTGGTCGACGAGCTGTGGCCGGCGTTTCAGCAGGCCGGCTACGAACTCAAACTCGCCAACTCCGAGGCGAGCATGGGCACTGCACTGGTGGCGATTCCACACGACCAACAGACGAGCCGCGGGGGTGTTCCGTGGACGAACATCATTCTGTTCGGGCTCACTGTGGTTTCGACGCTGTTTGTGGGCGCGGTCTACTGGTATTTCGTCCCACTCGGTGAGATTCTCTCGAACCCACTGGCAATGCTCGAAGCCTGGCCGTTTACCGCGGCTGTCCTGGGGGTGCTGTTGGTTCACGAACTGGGCCACTACGTGATGGGCCGATACCACGGCGTCGACGTCTCGCTGCCGTATCTGATCCCGTTTCCCGCGATTTTCGGCACGATGGGCGCGGTGATCCGAATGCGCGGCCAGATGCCGAGCCGCAAGGCCCTGTTCGATATCGGCGTCGGCGGGCCGATTGCTGGGCTGGTGGCCACCGTCGTCGTCACCGCAATCGGGCTCTCGTTGGGTCCTGTCGAGATCCCCGCCCACATCGTCGAAGACAGCCAGTCGGGCGACTCAATCGTCTTCAATAATCCGCCCTTACTCGATATTATTGCCACCCTACTCGGCGCACAGGCCAGCTACAGCGACCCCGCATTGAACCCGCATCCCGTCATCATCGGCGGCTGGGTTGGGATGTTTTTCACCTGGTTGAACCTGTTGCCGGTCGGCCAGCTCGACGGCGGCCACATGGTTCGGGCGATGATCGGCAGACGCCAAGAGACGATCGCCGCGCTTGTTCCGGGTGTCCTCTTTGGGCTAGCGGCGTATCTGTACTACATCCGAGAGCTCTCGCTCAACGAGTCAGTTGGCCTGTGGGCGTTTTGGGGCGTCTTCACGCTCGTTATCGCCTACAACGGTCCGGCGCACCCGGTCGACGAAGGATCGATTGGCTGGCGTCGCGTGGCCGTCGGGTTGCTCACCTTCGGGGTTGGCCTGCTGTGTTTCATGATCGTCCCGTTTCAGGTGCAGTAGGTTGTCGGTCCCTGTCGGTCGCGTTCTGGGTCAGTGTGTGTAGCCACGATCAGCCAGTGGTTCGGTGTCGGCTGTTACGCCGGCGTCGGTGACCTCGCCGATTGCCGTCAGCGGCACGTCAAGGTCGCGCTGGGCCGCGGCGAGTGCTGATTCGGGCAGCGTACAGACGAGCTCGAAATCCTCACCGAAATGGACGCCGGCCTCCCAGCGGTCCGCACAGACCTCGCAGGCGTCGTCGATCGGCACAGCCGAGCGATCGACCGCAAAGCCGCAGTCGCTGGCGGCGGCTAGCTGGTGCAGCGAGCGGGCCAACCCGTCGCTTGAATCCATCATCGCGGTTGCAGTGCCGGCCAACTGGCGGCCCGCCGCGATCCGTGGCGAAAACTGGAACAGCTCGTTGGCGCGGTCGAGTTCGCCTGCCTCGAACCGTTCGAGTGCGGCCGCGCTCCGACCCAGCGTGCCGGTGACACAGACCACCTCACCGGGCGTGGCTCCCGACCGAAAGACCGGTTCGTCGACCCCGCCGATGGCGGTCGTCGTCACGGTGAACTCGCAGTGGTTGTCCAGATCACCGCCGACGTACTCGGCTCCCACTGTCTGGCAGACAGCCCGCGCGCCGTCGACGAACGCGGTCAGCTCACGGTCGACGAACTGCTCGTCGGCGTAGGCGGCCACCGCGGCAGTTGGCGCCGCGCCCATCGCGGCGAGATCCGACAGCGACGCGGCAACCGAGCGCCAGCCCGCGGTGTAGCGAGTCGTCCCCTCGGGAAAATCGGTCGAGGCGTGGAGCATGTCGGTCGTGATCGCCACACCGTCGACGACTGCTGCGTCATCGCCGGCAGCGGGGATATCGCCGGCAAGCACTCGGAGCGCCGCTCGTTCGTCCATCAGTTCTACAGCCAGTTTCGAGCCTGAGAACAAAAGGCTGTAGCATTGCCCGCCAGGTTCGGGAGTGTGAACAGTCCACACTCTCAAACCCCCGTGCGTCGGCAATACGATGGGTTTAAACAGCCCAACACGGAAAAATACCCCATGGTAACTCTCTACGACGTTCCGGCCGAGGAGTTCATCGATGAACTCGCCGACCGGCTTGCCGACCGCACTGAGGAACCCGACTGGGTCGAGTACTCAAAAACCAGCCAAGACCGCGAACTCCCACCACAGCAGGACGACTTTTGGGCCACCCGCGCCGCAAGCGTCCTCCGAAAAGTCGCCATCAACGGCCCGATCGGCGTCGAACGCCTTGCGACCAGCTACGGCGGCACCAAAGGCGGCTCGAACCGCTACTCGGTCGCGCCTGCCAGCCACGTCTCGGGCTCGAAGAAAATCATCCGCGAGGTCCTCATCCAGCTCGAAGACGAAGACCTCGTAACCACGGGCCAAGGCGAAGGTCGACGCACCACCGCCGACGGCGACAGCTTCCTCGACGAGGTCGCCCA
>CAZOOU010000093.1:0-5593 GCA_964581495.1 uncultured Haloferacaceae archaeon | reverse complement strand
ATGACACGCAAATTGGGAGTATCTAGGAACCGTCGACGAATACTACAAGCAGTTGGAGCGACCGGAGCGATCGCACTGGCAGGCTGTCTCGGTGACGACGAGCCGGCTGCCGATGGAACCGAAGGCGAAGCAGCCGAAAGCGAGGAGGTTGAAGGCGAAGCAACCGAACTACTGAGCCTTGACGAAGGTCCCGCTGGCGAGCCAATCTCCGAAGCGGACGTCCAGACGCTCGTCGACATTTTCGACGACCAGCCGTTCAACGACGCCCAGCTCGAACAGGAAGGCGAAGATCGGGACTACACCCCATCGCACGTCTGGAAATGGGTCAGCGACGAGACGGTCATCGCGCTCCACGTCAACGAGCCAAATCCAGAGGACGCCGACGACATCATGTGGATCGTCATCGGACAGAAAGGCGTCTTCACCGAGGAAAGCCAGCCTGCCCCGGAGTTCACCCACTTCCACCAGCGAGAGGCCGATGGCTGGGAAGACGGCCACGGAGCCTCGGATCCGGAGGCAGAGGGCTACTGGTTGACCCATATCACCACCCGTGACTTCGAGGCTCCCGCCTGGGAGGCCGAACTCGGCGTCGACTACGACTTCATGCCAACACCCCCAGAAGAGGGCTCGACCGGCACTGCCGACTTCGATGTCGGCGGCCAGGGCCAACTCGGCGAAGAGAACGTCGATGCCCTCTTGGACGTGTTCGACGACGCCTGGACCAACGAGGCCCAACACGAAGCCGACGGCAACACGCCGGCGCACGTCTGGAAATGGATCACCGAGGATGTGTTCATGTTCCTCCATCTCAACGAGCCGAACCCCGAGGAGGCGGACGGACTCTGGTACTTCGGCCTCGGGACACGTGGGCAGTTCGTCGACGCGGATCGACCAAACCCACCCGAGGATGTCGCAGTCGACGGCGAGGACTTCACCCACTTCCATCTCTGGGAGGCCGACAGCTGGGATGCCGGCCACGGCGGCCAGTCGACCGACCAGCACGGTGCGTGGCTCGTCCATCACGCTGTCCAACCGCTTGAGATGCCGTGGGGCGATGTCGAGGTTGGCGTCGACCGTAACTTCAACGTCACGCCACCGGAGGAGTAGGGATGGCTGACCAACGGTACAGCCGTCGTCGACTGCTCGCAGCTTCCGGCGGGGTGGTGTCGGCGGCCGCTATCGCTGGCTGTACCAGCGCGCCGACAGCCGAAGATGGCGACGAAACGGTCGACGACCTTGACGAACAAGCCGGCGACGCAGACGACGCGACCGACGAGGGCGCTGAGGAACCGGATGACCATGATGACGACGACAGCGGCGAGGACGGCAGCGAGGACGGCGACCAGGAGTTTGTCGACATGACTGGCGAAGCGACGGTGAGAGTCATTACCCGCGAGGGTGAGGGCGGTGAGGGAAGCTTCGTCTTCGATCCGGCGTTTATTAGGGTCGATGCCGGCACCACACTCGAGTGGGAGAACACCGACGGCGTGTTCCACACCGTCACGTCGACTGACGATATCGACAACCGAAGCGGTGGGGGCGACGAGTTCGACGAGACGATCAGCGGCGAGGGCGAGACGTTCGAGTGGACTGCCGAAGAGACGGGCGAACAGCCCTACTACTGCTCGCCGCACGCCGGATTCATGTTTGGCTCCATCGAGATCGTCTGACTACTCGACGAACCCGAACGAGAACCGCGTTTTGTGTGAGTTTTTCGGCCACTCACGAGAGAACCGAGAACAGACCAGCGAACCGAAGAAACATATAAAACCGGCGAAAGTAGTTTATAACGGGTCGGTTTATAAGGGAGGGTCGTATATAAGGTAGTATAGATGAGCGCGCCGGCAGACTCCATTGAAATCCAGAACGTGGTCGCATCGACAGGTATCGGTCAGGAGCTCGATCTCGAAGCTCTCGCTGAGGACCTTCCGGGAGCGGACTTCAACCCCGACAACTTCCCTGGACTCGTCTACCGAACCCAGGACCCGAAGGCTGCCGCACTGATCTTCCGCTCCGGGAAGATCGTCTGTACTGGGGCCAAAAGCATCGACGATGTCCACGAAGCGCTCGGCATTATTTTCGAGAAGCTTCGCGGACTGTCGATCCCAGTCGAAGAAGACCCCGAAATCACCGTCCAGAACATCGTTTCGAGCGCGGATCTGGGACACAACCTCAACCTCAACGCCCTGGCAATCGGGCTCGGACTCGAAGACGTCGAGTACGAACCAGAGCAGTTCCCCGGGCTCGTCTACCGGATGGACGAACCTGAAGTCGTGATCCTGCTTTTCGGCAGCGGGAAAATCGTCATCACGGGCGGCAAACAGACTCAAGACGCCACTGCAGCCGTCGAGCAGATCGTCGAGCGCATCCAAGACCTCGGCCTGCTGGGCTAACTCAACGGCACAGCGCGGCGTCGTGACGAGTCGTCCACCATTTTTTCGAACACGAGCGTCGACAGGCTCAGCCGTAGTTGCAATCAGTCGCTCTCTTCGGTCAACACGTCTTTGACGACCTCGGGGTCCTCCAACAGCTGGTGTTTCGTGTAGCTCCCCTCAGCACTCCCCCCGCTGTGTTTTGACTGTTCGATAATATCGAGAAACGCGTGTTCTTTGAGCAGATCCCGCACCCGCCGCAGCGAGAGGCTGTCCGAGCCCTCCTGTCGACAGATGTTCTCATAAATCTCGTACACATGGCTTGTCCGAAAGCCGTCCTGGTCGGTGTTCGACAGCGACAGCAGGGCGAGCGCCTGGAGGACGTACCGCGAGTGGGGCGTCGACCCCCGGATGAGTTCGCGGAACCGATCAGTTTCGGCGCGCTGTCGGGCCTGGGTGACGAACTGCTCTTTGACGGTTTGTGATCCTTTGGACTGGGCGATCTCGCCGGCATACCGCAGGATGTCGATCGCCTTGCGTGCGTCCCCGTGTTCGCGGGCGGCCAGGGCGGCTGCCCGCGGGATCGTTGAGCCTTCGAGAACGCCATCCCGAAAGGCGTCGCTGCGGGCCTCCATAATGTTGCGCAGCTGGTTGGCATCGTACGGCGGAAAGACGAACTCCCGTTCGCAGAGGCTGGATTTGACGCGCTCGTCCATCCGGTCTTTGTACTGGATCTTATTGCTGATCCCCAACACGCCGAGTTTGCAGTCGGTGACTTTGCCGGCTTCGCCCGCACGCGAGAGTTGCATGAGGATGTCGTCGTCCGAGAGCTTGTCGATCTCGTCGAGAATAATGAGGACGACGTCGAACCGCTGGTCGAGAATCCGCCACAGTCGCTTGTAGTACGTGGAGGTGCTCAGGCCTTTATCAGGCACGTTGATATCGGTCGTCTCGGGGTCGTTGACGCTGTCGGCAATCGTCTGGACGGCCTGGGTTTCGGTGGTATCCTGCGCACAGTCGACGTAGGCAAACGTCGCAGTGACACCCTCGTCGCCCGCCGTCTCGATGAGTCGACGCGAGACGTACTTTGCACAGAGCGATTTCCCGGTGCCAGTCTTGCCGTAGATCAGGACGTTGCTCGGACTCTGGCCGAAGATCGCGGGGTTGACCGCGGTCGCGAGCTGTGAGATCTCGTCGTCCCGACCAACGATCCGGCCCTCGCCCGGCAGGTGGCTGATCTCTAAGAGTTCCTTGTTAGCGAAGATGGGGTCCTCGCGAGTAAATAGATCGTCCGCGGTCTCAGACATACTCGGAGACACCGCGTTTCCGGTGAAATGCGTTTCCCTTCGGGCCGCTCGACACACACACCACGTTTCCGGTGAAAGGGGGTTCGAGGGTGGGGGTCGAACTGAAACGTTGGTGTCGGCTGTCAGAGACTACTCGTGACTGGACCGCACGCGGTACGAAAGCGAACAAATATCGAGGAGCAAAAACGTGGTCGACGGCAAAAACAACTGGTGTGAGAGGGTACGGTTCGCATCGACGTTGGTAGCGTAGATATACAAACGTTGTTTGCGAGTAGTTTACTGGACGATTGGCTAGGTTCCTATATAAATATACCCATATAGTTGAATTAAGTCTATCAAACTCATATCAAAACAGCGAGACAGTCGACGGTGATTGACTGCGTGGCAGCCGCCGTCGACACCTGTTTCACCGGAAACGTGGTGTGTGTCCGTGCTTTGTCCGGCTGTCTACGGGTCTAACAGATATCGATACATTTGCTCATACAAACTGGGCTCTTCTCTGAGAGGTGTAACCGAAAAGAGGGGTACAGGCTTGACAGACAGTCAGCGGATTCACCGGAAACCCGGTGTGGGTGGCTCTGTCGACTGATCTGGACGAAAACACAGTTTCACCGGAAACGTGGTGTCTGTCTGAGGGATCAAACACATGGATTACCGAAAGGCATCCAGCGGCTCGCGAAGCCGCCACGAGTCGCTGGTCGGATCGAGTCGGTGGGGTTCGGCTCCGCGGTCGTCTAGGATGCCAGCGTGGTACAGCATTGCTTTGAGCTGAAAGACGGTTGGCGAATGAAAGACGTTCCCGTCCGTGAGTTGCCCAATCTGGAGGCTGCCATCGCCGGCGAGCACTCGGCTCCGGACCGACTGGTCGCCGCGGACGAACAGCTCGACCGTGAACGTGGGATGGTGGACGTGCAGCCACTCGACGAGGTCGACCAGCGACGGATCGGCGATGCCGTCGTCGTGCATGGTCTGGAGCTCCTCAACGAGCAGTTGGGTCGCCGGATACGCCCAGACGACCCTGCGGGCGAGCAATCCCCACTCCGGGGCGACCTCGCAGAACCGCCCTCGCGAGCCGTGCCACGCTTCGAACGCATCCAAGGCTGCGTCGACCGACCCATCGTAGCGGTCGAGTGCGAACCGAACGACCTCCTGGCCGAGCGGAGTGAGTCGTTCGTCGGCCGGGCTGTCGGTCACGAGCCCGAGAAAGACGGCTCCCTGGCGGGCACTGTCGACGGCCCGCACGACTCGGTCGGCCAGAACGGTCTCGGTGTCGGCCGAATGGTAGTGAGCCACCGGGTAGGCCAGGTAGTTTTTCGGATGGTTCAGCCCGAAGGATTTGTCGGCGACGCCCTGGGCGGTCGCCTGGAAGCGGATCGCACTCGCCTCGTCGGAGGTGCGGTTGCCGACCACCCGCGGCACTTCGAGGGGGTCGACCCCACCTTCGGCATCGACGGCCAGCACGCCGACATTGAGTTCGCGAGCGAGCGTGCGTGCGGACTGGGAGATGGCTGCGCCCGGGGCGGCGACGTAGGCGGCGTTGACCTCACCGAGTCGGTCGTAGGCCTGGACCACCCCGGTTTCGACGTCGACCGTTCGACTGCCGGTGTAGCCTTTGGCCTCGATGGCGATCAGCGGCGGTTGGTCGCCCAGCCGGTCGACCGCGAGGAGTTCAGCATCCAGGACACGGACGCCAACCAAGTCAGGATACCCACTCCCGATTTTGACGTGGTTAAACGGGGCGAGTTGCGAGCGAATCTCGTCGGCAATCGGTTCGGCGGCGAGCCACTCGTCTTGGGCGAACTGGGTGTCGACGACTGCGTAGGTGTCAGAGGCGTCATCGTCGGGAAACAGCCGCCGCTTGGTGTGGGCGAGCACCTGGGGTTCCGAAAGCGACGCCGTAGTCGACATACCCTG
>CAZOOU010000092.1:0-5593 GCA_964581495.1 uncultured Haloferacaceae archaeon | reverse complement strand
CCCACGGCACTCTCACAAGGCCGAGTCCGAGCGTAGCTCCCATCACGTACGCCGGTTCGAGTAGTTTTGAGAGTGGGTCTTGGCCGACGAAAAACGGGAGTTCGGTCGTCGGCCCCTGTCGGTCGTAGTCGTCTTGGAGCCGCGCGAGCCAGTCGGGTGGATGCGAAAAGTCGTCGTCCGTCCAGACAATGCGGTCGTGGCGGGCGGTTTCCATCGCGGTGGCGATGGCGTTTGCTTTCCCCGAACAGCCCTCGGGCTCGCCGGCGACAACGAGTCGGACGCCCGCCGGAAACAAGTCGACCTCGCGTGCGACCGGGTCCGTTTCGGAGTCGCAGACGACCAGCAGCTCGTCGTCAGGACCCAACTGAGCGGCCAGTTGGTCGACCACATTGGTCTGCCGAATCGTCGGCAGGATGACCGTCGTCGGCCGAGTCATACCGACTGTACAGCCACACCGAGTGTAAGACTGTCGAGACAGTCCAAGAGCGGCAAAAAAGCGGGAATCGATCAGCGGGATTTTAGCCTGCCGCGGCCGATATGCCAGCTATGACAGACGCGCCCGTTGGGTTCGTGACCCAGACACATACCGGGGCGGTGACACCGCTGGAGTCGATCCAGTGGGCCGCCGAGCTGGAGTACGATTTCATCGAGCTGTATATGGACGGCCGCTCCGAGCGGACGGGGCTGGACCGAGAAGCGATCACGGCCGCACTCGACGAGTCGGGGGTGGGCTGTCTGGTCCATCTGCCCTTCGTCGACCTCGATTTGGGGACGCCCAGAAACAAGGTCCGGGAGGGTTCGATCCGCGAACTGCGGGCTTGCCTAGATGTCGCCGCCGATCTCGGTGCCCAAAAGGCCGTTCTCCATGCGTCGACGCACGCCACCGAGCCGGAATGGAGCGAGCAGACGACCAAACCCCGCATTCTGGCCTCCGTCCGCGAGCTCGAAGCCTACGCGAGCGCGCGAGATATCGAACTCTGCGTGGAAAACCTCCCGGACGACGTGTATTCGATCCACACCATCGACGAGATTCTGGCCGAAACCGACGCCTCGCTGACCGTCGACACCGGCCACGCGCGTGTCTCCGGCTTTTCGGCGGACGAAACGGCCGAATTCCTTGAGACCCACCGCGAGCGCGTCTCGCACATCCATATCAACGACGCCCGCCAGGCCCGCGACGAACACGTCCCGGTCGGCTCTGGCAACACGGATTTCGAGACGATTCTCGGCGGACTCGCCGACTGGGAGGGAACGCTCTCGGTCGAAGCCTACACCTTTGATAAGGAGTACATGCGGCTGAGCAAGGAGAAACTCGACGCATGGCTCGCAGCCTGAGGATTCCGAGGTGGGTACGAGACCGGATTGCGGCAGTTCGGCGTCGACTTACACCGTGGCGATCCCACAGTGATCTGCTCTGGCAGTGGCTGCTGTACGTGATTGTCGGCCACCTGTCGAGACTCTGGAGCCGCGACGACCAGCTGTGGGTGTTCGGTGCGCGCGGTGGCGATGGCTTCGTCGACAACGCGAAATACCTGTATCTGTGGGTTGCTGCCAACGACAGCGATGTTCGGCCGGTCTGGCTCACGAAGGACGACGAGACGATCCGTGCACTCCAAGACGAGGGGTACGAAGCCTACCACGCCCACTCGTGGCGGGGTCGGCTACTCACGCTTCGGGCGGGCGTCGTCTGTGTCACCCAAGGACTCCGGGACGTCCAGATGGGAGCCACCGCGGGAGCCACGCTGGTCCAGCTCTGGCATGGCCTCCCACTAAAAACGATTGGCTGGGACGCCGAGTGGCCCGACCAGCCGTGGCCCGTCCAGCAGTGTCACAGCGATATGGCCGACGAGATCGATCTCGTCACCGCGCCCGCAGCCGCAGCCATCGAGCCGCTGTCGTCGGGACTCGGGATCGACCCCGAGCGGTTCGCGGTAACGGGGTATCCTCGAACGGACGTGTTTGACACCGAAATAGACGGCGCGCGCGCAACCGTCGACGAGGCGGCAATCGAGGCTGTCGAAGCCCACGCCGCCGACAGCCCAGTCGTGTTTTATTTGCCGACCTACCGACAGTCGGGAACCTCGTTCGTCGACGCACTCGATGTCGAGGCCGTCGGCGAAAAGCTGGCTGCCGAGGACGCCCACTTGTATATCAAAGCACACCCCTACGAGCCGGTGAGTGCGGCCGCAAGCCATCCCCACGTTCATTGGCTGCCGGCGTCGGTCGACCCCTACCTCGTGTTACCGCTTGCTGAGGTGGTAGTCACTGACTACTCATCAGTACTGTTCGACTATCTGGCGGTCGACCGACCGCTCGTCTTTTTCGCCTACGACCGGGCGGGCTACACCACTGCCCGTGGGTTTTATTTCGACTACGAGTCGGTCACACCCGGCGCCGTTGTGACCGAAACGGAGACACTGTGTGCGGCACTCGACGACGCAATCGAGGCCGCACGCGGCGGCAGCGACCCGTACACCGCCGACCGCAGGCAAGTTCGAGAGCGGTTTTGTCCCATCGAGCCAGGCGATGCGGCAGCGACCGTCCACAGCGAAATTCGGCGGTGTGTGTTCGACACAGCCGAACCAGAGACGAGTCGACCAGTCGACGACGCCACAGAAACGACACAGCTGTCGAGGCCTGATCTCCAAACTACATAAGATTCCAGACACATTCTGATAGAACAATTTAAGTATGCGTCGACTAACGCTCCCCTAGTGACATCGGGGAACCCGAATGGGGGGCTCACGACAGCCGCAGCACAGCAGGCCGCCGACCCGCGCGTGTTCGCACACCGCGGGTTTGCCGGCATCTATCCCGAAAACACGGTGGCCGCCGTCGAGGGCGCGGTGGCCGACGGCCGAGCGGCCGCCATCGAAGTCGACGTAATGCCAACCGCAGATGGCGAACTCGTCGTGTTCCATGACGACACGCTCGCGCGAGTGACGAACGCACCGGAGTCGGTCGCCACAAAGCCAGTCTGGGAGCTTTCGTATGAGCAGATCGCCGGCTACAGCGTGCTCGGAACAAGCCAGTCGGTGCCGCTGTTGTCAGACGTGCTACGAGTTATACCCGCGGATGTAACGGTTAATATCGAACTAAAGAACCCCGGCAGCCAGCAGCTCCGGTTTGCGGAAGCGCTCGACGGCCGCGCGTTGGAGGCCGCAACCGATCGCTGGCGGGAGTTCGTCGGTCGCGTGCTCGATACCGCAACTGCCAGCGGCCACGAACTACTCGTCTCGTCGTTTTACGAGGGTGCGTTGGCGGCGACGCACAGCCTAGATTCCTCTGTACCGATTGCCTCGGTGTTTTACGACTCGATCGAAACCGGACTCACAGTGAGCCATCGGTATGACGTTTCGGCAATCCATCCGCCGTGGAGTATGCTCACAGAGCCTGCCGAGCCGACTGCTGACGTCCCAGTGTCGGGACCGTTCACCGAGACAAACCTCCAAGAGGTAGCCGCCGAAGAGGGGTGGGATATCAATGCCTGGACAGTCACGACGTGGCACCAGGCCGCCGAGCTTCGGCGGGCGGGTGTCGACGGCATTATTGCCGACTATCCGGGTGTGTGTGCCCCCCGTGGACTGCAGCCGGAGCCACAGCCGTCGACTCAGTAGACGACAACTCGCGGCTGTCGGTTTGCGCGCGTGAGGCGGGTCGGTCGCCGAGAGCGACCACCACCGAGTCGAGTCGGTGTGCTGGTCACAACTCGGTCGACAGAGAGACACCAACCAGCTGTATCTGTCTCTACGTGATGTATATAGATTCGATGAGAGTAGAGAACGCGAGACGAATCTATAGAGTAGGAACCGCTTACTAATCCGGTTTTAGCTGAGACTGTCCCCGGACTTTTGAGACCAACCACAGTTGACCAGATGGTAACCCATGAACGCAGTAATCTTGGCGGCCGGTACCGGTTCGCGGCTCCGGCCTCTGACAATCGACCAACCCAAAGCCTGTCTGACAGTCGACGGCATGCCCATCGGCGAACACCAGATCCGCGCCTACGACGCCGCTGGCGTCGAAACCGTCTCCGTCGTCACCGGCTACATGCCCGAACAGATCCAAGCGCTCTGTGACCGGCTCTCCGCGGAGTTGGAGATCGAGATCGAGACCGTTCACAACGCGGCGTTTGCCAACACGGACAACATGTACTCGCTGTACTGTGCCCGCCACGCCGTTGGCGGCGAGCCGTTCCTGTTGAGCAACGGCGATGTGGTGTTCGACCAGCGCGTTGTCGAGAAACTGGCCGGCAGCGATGAAACCGCGAGTGCAATCGCAGTCGACGCCGACACCTACGATCCCGAGGCGATGAAGATCACTGTCGGCGAAACCGGCGCTGTCGACGGGATCTCCAAGGAGGTCTCGGAACGCGAGGCTGCTGCAACATCGATCGACCTGTATCGGTTTTCGGCCGAGACGTCGGCGAAACTGTTCGACCGGATCGTCCGGCGGATCGAGATCGAAGCGGAGTACACCGCCTGGACTGAACTCGCACTCGACGAGCTGTTGGCGACGGGTAATCACGACATCCAGCCCGTCGACATCGACGGTGCGGCGTGGGTCGAGATCGACACCCAAACGGATCTGCTTGCGGCCGACCGAACGTTTTCGTCGCTCGGTGAGCTGGCCGACAAACAGGCCGTGTTCTTCGATCTCGATGGGACGATCTACCTCGACGAAAGTCCGGTCGACGGTGCGGCCGACCTCGTTGCGCAGCTCCGTGCGTCGGGCGTCGACGTCTACTTTTTGTCGAACAACTCCTCGCGGTGGAAACCCACCTACGCCGACCGCCTGTCGACGCTCGGTATCGAGGCCACCCCAGACGACATCATTCTGTCGACTGACGGCGTGATCGACTACCTGCAGGCAAACAGCATCGACGCTGCCTACGTGCTCGGCACCGAAGCAATGCGCCGCGCTGTCGACGACGCCGGCATCGAACCAGCCGCGAGCGACCCCGAGACGGTCGTCGTCGGCTTCGATAGGGAGCTCACCTACGAGAAGGCGGCCGACGCGACGCTCGCAATCCGTGACGGCGCGGAGTTCGTCGTCGCCCACAGCGACCGTGTCTGTCCGACCGAATCGGGGCTCGTTCCCGACTGTGGCTCGATTGCCGCGATGATCGAGGCCGCCAGCGGGCGGTCGCCAACCCAGGTGTTCGGCAAGCCGAACGTCGGCATGGTCGAGCACGTCATCGACCGCGAAGGCTACGACCGCGACGAGGTCGTCATCGTTGGCGACCGACTGTCGACGGATATCGAACTCGCAGAACGACTTGGCTGTGAGTCGGTGTCAGTGCTGTCGGGCGAAACAACCCGGCGGGATATTGAGACCGCCGACCAGTCGCCGTCGCTGGTCGTCGAGTCGGTTGGGGTGTTGGTCGACGAGACGGTCGAAACACCGGCTGTCGAACCAGCCACGAGCCAACAGAACTGAAAACCATTAACCTCCTTGCCTCACAAGAGCGACTAAGAGATGGCCGAGGACGTCAAACCAACCCGAAAAAACCTGATGGCAATCGAGGACCGCATCGAGCTCTCCGAGCGGGGCCACGACACGCTCGAACAGAAGCGTGACGGGCTGATCATGG
>CAZOOU010000091.1:0-5615 GCA_964581495.1 uncultured Haloferacaceae archaeon | reverse complement strand
ACGTCAGCGTCGACCGGAACAAAACGGACGGCTACTACATCCAGGTCGGCAAATCGCAAGCCGAGGACGTCCCCGAGTCGTTTTCGCACATCAAGACATTAAAAAACTCCAAACGGTTTGTGACCGACGAGCTGGCCGAAAAGGAGCGCGAACTGCTCCGACTCGAAGAACGACGCGGCGAGTTGGAGTACGAGCGGTTCCAACAGCTCCGCGAACAGGTCGCCGACGCCGCTCGACTGCTGCAGGATGTGGGACGGGCAATCGCGGAGGTCGACGTTCTCTGCTCGCTGGCGACGCATGCGGCCGCCAACAACTGGGTTCGACCGACACTCTCGACGGCCGGCACGCTCGACATCGAGGCCGGCCGGCACCCGGTTGTCGAACAGACCACCGAGTTCGTCCCGAACGACCTCCGATTAGATCCGGATCGGAACTTCCTGCTCGTGACAGGCCCGAACATGAGCGGTAAGTCGACGTACATGCGCCAGACTGCTCTGATTACTCTTTTGGCACAGATCGGCAGTTTCGTCCCTGCCCGGTCGGCGACCGTGGGGCTCGTCGATGGGATCTTTACGCGTGTGGGCGCGCTCGATGAACTCGCGCAGGGACGGTCGACGTTCATGGTCGAGATGCAGGAGCTGTCGAACATTCTGCATTCGGCGACCGACGACTCGCTGGTGATTCTCGATGAGGTAGGCCGTGGGACGGCCACCTACGACGGGATCTCGATTGCGTGGGCGGCCACCGAGTACATTCACAACCGGATCGGCTGTCACTGTCTGTTTGCGACCCACTACCACGAACTCACCACGCTGGCCGAGCATCTAGGTCGCGTGGCGAACGTCCACATCGCTGCTGACGAACGCGACGGCGAGATCACCTTTCTGCGAACCGTCCAAGAGGGCCCAACCGACCGCTCGTACGGCGTTCACGTCGCTGATCTGGCGGGCGTCCCGCTGCCGGTCGTCGACCGTGCGGAGACCGTCCTCGAAAAACTCCGCGAAGAGAAAGCCATCGAAGCCAAAGGAAGCGGGGCAAGCGAGCCGACACAGACTGTGTTCGATCTCAGCGCAGGCCAGTTCCGCACCGAAACCAACGGCGGCGACGGCAGCGCCTCGCAGGCCGCGAGCAGGCGACCAGACGACGCCCGAACCGACACCGACAGCCAGCCACCGGCTGAGTCAGCCACCCAGCGCCTCGAGCCCGAAGCCCAGGCAGTCATCGAGGCGATTACCGACATCGACATCTCTGCGACGCCGCCGATCGAGTTGATGGCGGCAGTCCAAAAGTGGCAACAGCAACTCGCCGACACCGACCAGCAGCGCGGAAACTAACCGTCGAGTAGACAGTGCATAACAACTGACAGAATATCGGTAGCTATCGGCAGATCACACACTACTGTCCACTGTTTGACGAGAACAACCACCAAACACATACACAGACGGATAGAGACTAAACCCTTGTTTTAGCCCATCATTCAGCCATATAGACCACTATTAGTATCTGTATACTGTTGTGTTGACGGTATTAGTCACTGATTCATTAGGCAACTACCTGACTATCTTCAGATTTGAAAAAACATTAACATGTATGTAAGCACAAGCGTAGGATGTTGTTATGAATGACTCACGACGAAGGGATTTTCTCAAGGTAACCGGTGGCGTTGCGGTCGTCGGGACTCTTGCGGGCTGTGCAGGTGAAGCACAGGAAGAAGACGAAGAGCCCGAAGACGAGGAGGCTCCAGACGAGCCTGAACCGGAAGAACCCGAAGAAGAGGAAGAACCCGAAGAAGAAGAGGAAGAAGAAGAGGAGGTCGAGGGTGACGATCTCATCCGTGTGGCCCACATGATCCCTGATTTCCCGGACGTCGACGTCTATGTCGACGACTCGGAAGAACCGGTGTTCAGCGGGGTGGGCTACACCGACACGACGGATTACGTCGAGCTGCCGGAAGGCGAGGCACAGATCCGTGTGACGGCCGCCGACGGCCGGTCGCTCGTTGTGTTCGACGAACAGGTAGACGTGCCAGCCGGCAACACAACCGCGGTGGCGCTTGGCGAGCCTGAGGAAGACGCGCCGGCCGATGGCCAAGGCGACGAGGGTGGCGCAGATATCGGCTTCCAGCTCGAACTGTTCGAGGACGACAACACGCCGCCGGCCGAATCGATCAACGACTCGCGGCTCCGGTTGATCCACGCCTCGCCGGACGCCCCCGCAGTCGAGGTTCGTGTCGGCCAGACGACGGTGTTCGAAAACGTCGGCTTCGCTGAGGGCGAGTACTTCGATCTGCCCGCCGGCGATTATGAGTTCGAGATATTCCCGGCAAACGGTGAGGAAGCCGACGACGAGCCTGGCGAAGAAGAGGAGGAAGACGAAGACAACGGAATTCTGTCGGCGCTCACAGCCGACGGCGGCAGGGATATCAGCCTGCTTCAGCAAGAAGAAGACGAAGAGCCCGGTGCCGAAGAAGACGAGGAAGACGAAGAACCCGAAGACGACGAGGAAGCACCGGAAGACGACGAGGAAGAAGAAGATCCAGAACCGGACGAGGAAGAAGAAGAGGAGGAAGAAGACGAAGAGCCGGTGTTCACGTTCAGTGCGACAACCCTAGAAAACTCCGTCTCGACTGCCTTTGCGGTCGGCTATCTCGACCCCGAGGCCGTCGACTCGGACGAAGAGTTCGATGTCGTGGTGGCCGAAGACGTCGTCGATGGCGAGGTTGTCGAAGCGGAAGACGACGACTAATCCGCCACCAGTTAGTTGGATCGTTGATAGTTAGACCACGCTGTAGTACTTTTTGACCAGCAGTGGATTGATAGGCAGTAGCCACGTTATACCGACAATGAGTTCGAACCGGAGTGTCTGGCCACCAGTTGGACAGCGGCCGCTCGCGCGACCACGACTGTCGACGGAGCCCGACCGATGACCGACCAGCCGCTGATCGCCGAAGTCAGCCAGAAAGCAATCGTGCTGTCGCCCGACAGCGAGCTGTTGGTGATGCAGATGAACCCCTCGACGTGGGAGCTGCCCGGCGGCCGGATGGGAGCCTACGAGGAGCCATTGGTCGGACTCAAACGCGAGGTCCGCGAGGAGACCGGGCTGTCGGTCGAAGTCCACGAGCCGGTGCATACTGCAGCGTGGCGAAACGACGTCGGCCGCGGTCGGTTTAGCGTTGTCTACTGGTGTGAGGCCGACTCGAAAACAGTCGAGTTGAGCAACGAACACTGTGATTACGAGTGGGTCAGCCCCCAGACCGCCAGAGACGAGTTTCTGACCGTTAGTATTCACCAGCGAGCGATCGACGAACTGCTGGCGGCCACCCCGAAACTCGCCCGCCGCGCGAGCGATGACTGAGCCCACCGCCGAGGAGTCCAAGCGACGGATCCAGCAGCTCGATGCCGACACTATCCAGCGAATCGCTGCCGGCGAAGTCGTCGAACGCCCTGGCTCCGTGGTCAAAGAGCTGGTCGAAAACAGTCTCGACGCTGGCGCAAGCCGTATCACCGTCGACGTCCAGGCAGGCGGCACGGAGGCCATTCGGGTCAGCGACGACGGCCACGGCATTCCCCGCGAGCAACTCCCCCGAGCACTCGACGAACACGCAACCAGTAAGATTCAGGATATCGCGGATCTCGACGGCGGCGTTGCCAGTCTTGGCTTTCGTGGCGAGGCACTGTCGACGATTGCAGCGGTTTCAGAGCTGACGATTCGCTCGCGGCCCCAAGGCGAGAACACCGGAGCCGAACTCACTGTCAGCGGCGGCGACCGCGGCGAGATCAAGCCGGCAGGCTGTCCCGAAGGCACGACCGTCGAGGTCGAAACGCTGTTTTTCAATACGCCCGCACGCAAGAAATTCCTCAAGCAAGACAGCACCGAATTCGACCACATCAACACGGTTGTCAGCCAGTACGCGCTGGCGAACCCCGATGTGGCGATCTCGCTTTCGCACAACGACCGACAGCTGTTCGGCACCGAGGGGAGTGGTTCGCTTCGGTCGACCGTCCTCTCAGTGTACGGCCGCGAAGTCGCTGAATCGATGATCGATATCGAGTACGCAGTGCCGGATGACGTGCCAGTCGAAGCCGTCTCAGGACTGGTCAGCCATCCCGAGACCACCCGGAGTACCCGAGAGTATCTGGCGACATTTGTCAACGGGCGGTACGTGACTGACGCTGACCTTCGAGGGGCAGTCGTCGACGGCTACGGCGGCCAGCTCGCGCCCGACAGATATCCGTTTGCAGTCGTCTTTCTCGACGTTCCGCCCGAATCGGTCGACGTCAACGTCCATCCCCGGAAAACGGAGGTTCGGTTCGACACCGACGAGGCAGTGTTGGGGGCTCTCAGCGAAGCGGTCGAACGAACGCTGATCGAGGACGGGTTGATTCGGTCGAGCGCGCCGCGCGGGCGGTCAGCTCCAGCCGAAACGGCGGTGGCTCCCGACGCCCCCGACAGCGAGACTGACGAGCCACAGTCGACGAACGTGACTACCGGCACACCGGACACCGAAACACCGGATACAGAGCCGACTCCGAATGAGACCGAATCCAGCCGCCCGGCCAGTGGCGCTCTCGAATCCGACCAGCCGGCCGACCGGACAGTCGCCGAGCCGCTCGATCCGGCCGCCGAAGACAGCTGGACAGTCGATGGGCTCAGTGGGACGTCAGCCGACACCGCTGCCAGCAACACAGCTGCCGAAAACACCAGCGAGACAGCCGAAGCGGGCCAGTCGACCGGTACTGTCGAGACTGAGTCAAGCACGCCAGATGAACCCGCAACCAGCGAATCGCCGACATCGACAGCCGACAGCCAGCCAGCGGGCGAGCCAGCCGGTAAGCCGGCTGACGAATCGGACGACGAGTCGACGACAATCGAGATGGGCGATGCCAAGCCAATACCGACGGAACTCACCGAAAACGGCCGGCTTGCAACTGAGCCGACGACCCAGCAGACACTTTCGGGCGGTGAAACAACTGACCGACGGCGGTATGACCGACTGCCTCCGCTTCGCGTGTTAGGGCAACTGCACGAGACCTACCTGCTTGCCGCAACCGACGACGGACTGGTGTTGGTCGACCAGCATGCGGCCGACGAGCGAGTCAACTACGAACGACTCCAGAACGCAATCGGTGACTCGCCGGCCAGCCAGCGACTTGCCGAAGCCGTCGAACTCGAACTCACTGCACGAGAAGCTGCACTGTTCGACGACCACAGCGACGCGCTCGCCGAAGTCGGCTTCACGGCCGAACGCCGCGAAGACCGAACAGTCGAGGTGCAGGCCGTTCCGACAGTGTTCAGCACAACACTCGATCCCGAACTGCTCCGCGATGTGCTTTTGAGCTTCGTCGAATCGACCGACGAAAGCGAAACCATAGCGGAGGCGGTCGACGAGCTACTGGCTGATCTGGCCTGTTATCCGTCGATTACCGGGAACACTTCTCTCACGGAGGGGTCAGTGGTCGATTTGCTTTCGGCACTCGATGACTGTGACAATCCCTACGCCTGCCCACACGGCCGGCCGGTGGTTATCGAAATCAGCCGCGAGGAGATCGAAAATCGGTTCGAACGGGATTACCCCGGCCACAGCGGTCGACGCGCCGAGTAGCGGGGTACAACCG
>CAZOOU010000090.1:0-5635 GCA_964581495.1 uncultured Haloferacaceae archaeon | reverse complement strand
GGCGTCGACGTTGAGGGCCGAGACGTTGGGCTTGGTGCGCTGTCGGTCGCTCAGGGACTCCGCGTCAGTGCGGAAGCCGACGACACCGTCCTCCGGGCGTTCGTGACCGCCGGCAACCGCGAGTCGGTCAGGCTTGGCAAATATCTGCTCGTTCCGTATCCGGACGACGAGAGCCTCTTTTGTAAGATCGTCGGGCTCGAATACGCCCAGGAGTTCCAGGCCGACGACGCCACCGAGATTCACGCCCGCCGGATGATGCGCCAGTCGGGCATCGAGGAACGCGACTACAAGTTCATGGCCGAACTCGAACCCGTCGCAGTGTTGTACGAAGAACACGTCGACGGCGAGACCGAACTCAAACGCCGGATGACCGACCGAGTGCCGAAACCCGGCGCAAACGTCACGGAGGCAACCGACAGCACCGAGATCAAAACGGGGCTCAACATCCCCGAACAGGGGGTCTTTCTGGGACATCTCTCGGTCGGCGGCGAGAAGGTCACGACCGCCGCCCAACCCCCTCATATCGATTATCGGCTCAAAGACGACTACGAGGCCGGCGATCCGCTCGTCTTTCGGCACACCCTTGTCGCCGGCGGGACGGGGTCGGGGAAAACCCACGGCTCGAAAAACATCCTCCGGCAGTATCTGGGCGAAAAGCGGGCCTACCCGATGGACGACGGCCGCACCGTCCGGCCGGCGGTCGTTCAGTTCGACCCCCAAGACGAGTACGCCCAGATGCACGACGACAACCCCGAGTTAGACAGTGCCTACGCCCGTCGACTGGACCGGGAAGGCGTTGCCTACGGGGGTGTCGACGACACCATCGCGCTCGTTCCGAAAGAAGACGGCGTCAGCTACAGTGGCGAAAACCACCGGGCCGAACGCATCGAGTTTACCATTCCGTTTTCGATGACCCAACAGCGGCCGTGGCTCGTCGCCGGCAGCAGCCTCAACGAAAACCAGTTTCCCGCCCTGCGAACGCTGTTGAACCGCTTTTTCCGGCAGTACGGCGAACACGGCACCTACACCCAGTTCAAAGGGTTTCTCGACGACCCCGCGCTCAAAGAGGAACTCGACGAGTCGGGGCGGGTCCACGAGGCGACGTTCGATGCGGTCAAACGCCGGGTGTTGTCGATGCCGTCGGGGATTTTCGATCAGTCGGCCACCCCGATCACCGAGCTTGACCACCAGCTCGTCCGCCCCGGCGGGCTGACAGTGATTCCGACCTATCATCTGTCGTCGAGCCGCGCAAAGGAGCTGTTCGTGTTGGCGGTCTCGACCTATCTGATCGACGACAAGCTCTCGAATACGCCCTCGAGCGACCGAATCAAAGAGACGCCTGTCGTGCTCGGGATGGACGAGGCACACAACTTTTTGACAGATGCCGATACGGTTCAGGCCCGAAAGGTGATCCAGAAGTTCACTGAGGCCGCCAAACAGGGCCGCAAAGAGCGGCTCGGCCTGTTTTTGATCACCCAAGACCCACAGGATATCGCCGACTCGGTATTCAAACAGATCAATACGAAACTCGTGTTGAATCTCGGCGACGAGGAGGCGATCAAAAGCGTCAACATCCCCTCCTCGCTGCAGTCGAAAGTCCCGTACATGGAAAAAGGACAGATGGTCGTCTACTCGCCGGATAACTCCGAGCCCGTCGAACTCATTGGGCTGTCGACGTGTCTCACGAGACACGGATAACGACACTGGCTGCGAATCTAATTTAAAAGTAGAGACAGGCTACTGTTCGTAGACCTGAATTTCGCCCGAACCGGTGACGATAACGCCCCACGCCCCCAGCGTGAAGCCAACGAAACAGGATCGGGTCGGCGCGGCGTTCGGTTCCCGAACGATTAGTTCGAGTGCGTCCGGGTCGACGGCCTCGTACAGTGGTGGCAGATCAAGCGGATCGGTCCCGCTGACGGTGGCGATGGCGTCGATAACTGCTTCGGTGATTGGTTGCTGTTGCTGTGAGTCGTACGTTGTAACATAGTGGAGTTCCCCCTCCCCTTGTAGTGCTGCATTAGACATACAAAAAAGGATCACGGGACCAACGGCAATGAACCTGCGCCCACATTATCTGTGGTTTTATAAGCATTTTAGTATTTTTTCGAGACTGTCGTTTGTGATTGGGTGTACAGCGTTTCGTCGATCAGCGTTCGCAGCCCACGCCGGAGTCGACCGCCTGCGGCGGACGACGAAATGCCGAGTCGCTCGCCGATACCTTCGAGTGAGATCTCTCTGGGCTGGTTGAAGTAGCCAGCTTCGTACGCAGTGGTGATTGCCTCACGTTGGGAGGGTGTGAGGCCATAGGCCTCGCCGGCCGCGCCGGCCTCGATGCGGTACAGTTTCCGGATCGACGTACTGACATCCTGCTCGGAACAGACGGCTCGAAACGAGTGGAGTGTCTCGACGTTCGGCAGCTCAAGAACAGCATACCAGCCACCCTCACCACTGACTGCCTCAAGCAGTCGTAGCCCCATCTCGACCGCCTGTGCCAGCACCAGATACTCGGGAAACACGAGCTGTGTTCGGTACACCCGAAACGTTGAGGTCTCGATAACCGTCGAGACAGCCGCCACCGTCGGATCCTCCGCAAGTGCCGCCTCGAACAGCTCGAACTCCTCGCCCCGAACATGAAACAGCAGCACGTACTCCCCGCCAAAGCCAATCAGTTGGTACTCCAGATTGATCGTCATCTCCGGACACCGCTGGATAGTCGGCGTCAACAGGAGTTTTGGGTGTTGTAACTGAAGCTCGGCGATGAATCGCATTTTGATACACTCGGCGAGCAAATCGTAAGGGCGTTCTCACCAGTTGCGTGTTAGGTACTGTTCTGGTGGTTGGAGCCGTCCGTCGACTGGCTGTTGGATCGGTTGTCGGCAGCCGACTCGTCGCCGGATGGTTGTTCAGCAGTCGACTCGGGTTCGGATGGCTCCTCGTCGGATGACTCGTCGCCTGTCGGGTCGGGTTCAGCCTCATCACCGTCAGCCGTTCCAGCAGCCTCGACTGCTTGGTTCGCTTGGCTCTCCGACTCGGCGGGCGTCGACTCGCACGGTGGATCAAGGACGGCGGCCTCGGTGGGTGCAGTCAGCTCGGCTGGCGCGTCCGCACTCGTGTCGGCTTCGGCGAACGCCGTCAGTTGCTGGCGGATCACCGGGCGTTTGACCGTCCCCGAGGCAGTACGCGGCAGCGACTCGGCAAGCGCAACAGTACGTGGGAGTTTGTAGCCGGCCAACTGCGTTCTGCAGTGGCTCTCGAGTGTCGCCTCGCTGAGTGGCTTGGCACGTGGGACGACAAGCGCGGCCACCTGCTGACCCCATTTGTCGTCCGGAATCCCGATGACTGCAGCCTCATCAACGTCGGGATGCGAGCGCAGTACCTCAACGACCTCGCCGGGGTCGACGTTCTCGCCGCCGGTGATAATCCGGTCGTCGACCCGGTTGAGTACGTGGAGATAGCCATGTTCGGACACGTAGCCGATGTCGCCGGTTCGAAGCCCGTACTCGCAGAAGGCCTCGACGTTGGCGTCGACGTCTCCGTAGTAGCCCGCGGTCACCATCGGCCCCGAGACGACGATCTCGCCGCGCTCGCCCGTTTCGACTGGCTCGCCGTCGTCGACGATTGTGAGATCGATCCACATGAGTGGCCGGCCGACGGTTCCGCGTCGCTCGAACGCCTGCTGTGGCCGGGCGGTGGCGATCTGGGAGGCGGTTTCGGTCATACCGTACGTCGGAAAGACGGGAATCGAGTAGTTCCGACAGCGGTCGATCAGCGAATCGGATGCGGGCGCGCCACCGAGCAGCACCGCCCGCAGCGAATCCGACAGCGTCCCCCGGCGTTCGAGCATCTCCGAGAGCATCGTCGGCACCAGCGAGACGACCGTCACGTCGTAGCGTTCGATATCATCGGCAACTCCGCCAGGATCGAACGAGTCGCGGATGACGACGGCCGTCCCATACAGCGTCGACCGCAGGATGGGGGCAATGCCACCGACATGGTAGACCGCGAGTGTCAACAGCCACCGATCGTCGGGTTCGACACCGAGCCGAAACCCGGAGGCCGCCGCGCTTGCAAGGAGGTTGCCCATCGTGAGCACGACCGCCTTCGGCTGGCCGGTCGACCCGGAGGTAAAGACCATCAGCTGTGGGTCATCCAACTCCCAGTCGACGGGCTCGACGGGGTCGGGTTCGACCGCGCGGAACGATTGGACATCCTCCCACTGGGGGTCGTCGACGGAGGCGATGGGCGTCGAGTCAGCAGCCTCGACGGCCAGCTGTTCGGTGTCGGCTCCACAGACGAGCATCGCCAGGTCGCTGTGGTCGATCTGAGCGGTGAGTTCGGCGGGTGTCAGCCGGTCGTTGAGTGGCACGAGCCGGAGGCCCAACCGCTGGGCGGCATGGAGCAGACAGACCGAAAGCAGCTGTGTCGACATGAGCATGCCGACGTGGTCGCCCTCCTCGATGCCGAGGGCAGCGAGCCGGCCGGCGGTTTCGTCGACTGCCGCATCGAGGCCGCTGTACGACCAGCGAGTATCCGAGGCGGTGTCGATCACGGCCAGATCGTCGGGCGTCGAGCGTGCGCGATGGGTAAGCCAGTCGTACATTTAGCTGGGAGCTGAACGAGCGGCCTTACTCATCGTCCGTAACCCGAACGGTCAACACGGGCATATCAGCGGTGCGAACAACGCGCTCGGTGACACTACCGAGCAGATAGCGATCCAGCCCGGTCCGGCCGTGGGTGCCCATCACGATCAGATCGATCCCGTGTCTCTCGGCGTAATCGATGAGCTGCTTGTGGGGCGACCCCGAGATGATCTCGGAGACGACCGACACATCGGCGGCCTCGGCGCGCTCGGCGACCTCCTGGAGTGCGGTCTCGCCTTCCTGTCTGAGCGCGCTGATCACGGTTTCTGCGCCCGCATCCAGCGAGGCGTAGGCCGTGGTGTCGACGACGTACAGCGTATGGAGTCGGGCATCATACCGCTTTGCGTGATCAAGCGCATGGTCGAGTGCTGCCTGCGAGGCAGGTCCACCATCGGTCGGAAAGAGGATTTCACTGTACATTTGGATATGTGGTCACCCCGGCTGTACATAATCCCTTGGACCACCATACTGACACGTCGTCACATATCTCCGCAGCGTCGCCCGATTATCAGTGATCGGTGGGCGGTATCTTCTTATGTATACACGACCGCCGACAGTAGGTATCACCAGCCAAGAAAATTAGCTCAATCACCGCTACGTGTTGCGATTGTATGACACAGGGCAGACAAAGGTTTATATACTTTGGACGATTACTATATGTAAGGAATCACACGCGCCGTTCTTCTATTTTCTGGCGCGTGAGATGATCCGGGGGAAACAATGAGCGAAACTACAATCAGAAGCTACGGCCGACAGAACGAACAGACAACGACAACCGAAAAGCAAGCTGACGAACACCACAGCTGTCCGGAGTGCAGCGGCCAGCTAATCACCGACGAGGAACACGGCGAGACCGTCTGTACCGACTGCGGGCTCGTCGTCGAACAGGACGCCGTCGACCGCGGCCCAGAGTGGCGTGCGTTCGACAGCAGCGAGCGCAACTCGAAGTCGCGTGTGGGGGCACCGACGACGAAGATGATGCACGACAAGGG
>CAZOOU010000089.1:0-5640 GCA_964581495.1 uncultured Haloferacaceae archaeon | reverse complement strand
GCGGTGGTCGCCGACGAGATCAAATCGCTGGCCGAGGAAACCCAAGAACAGGCCGTCGACATCGAACAGATGGCCGGCCGGGTCAAATCCGACACGAAACAGACCGCCGAAAGCATCGACCAAGCCAACGAGAGCGTCGAAGACGGGCTCGAAGAGGTCGACAGCGCCATCGAGAACCTCAACCGGATCGTCGAAGCCGTCGGCGAGATCAACGACGGGATCGCCGAGGTCTCCGACGCAACCGACCAGCAGGCAGCCAGCACCGAGGAGATCGCCTCGATGACCAACGAGGCAAGCAACCAGGCGCGGATGTTCGCCACCGAGATCGACGAGCTGGCCGCCGCCAACGAGGAACAGGCCGCCGAAGTCACCGAGATCGCACAGCTCGTCGAGCGGTTCAGCGACGACTTCGACGCCGACTTCGAGGCGAGCCGGTAAGATGGCTGACACCGACGAGACACAGGTGCTCCGCTTTCGGCTCGGCGACAGCGACTACTGTCTACCCATCGACTACGTCGCCGAGATCGTCAGCGACGAGACGATCCAGTCGGTGCCGAACGCCGCGGCCCACGTCGAGGGCGTCACCGATCTCCGCGGCCGGACGACGACCGTCGTCGACCCCAGCGAACTGCTGGATGTCGAGACCGAAACGCTGGTGACCGACGGCGGCCGGACGACGAACCGGATCGTCGTCCTCGACGGCGACGCGCTCGGCACCGACTCGTCGACCGGCTGGCTCGTCTCGGCGGTCACCGACGTCACCGCGGTCGACGAGTACGAACTCGACACCGACGCCACCGCCGACAACGACCTGCTGCGCGGGTTTCTCAAGGACGATTCGGGATTCACACTTTGGGTCGACCCACACGCGTTCACCGCCTGACGATCACCGTCCCAGTTGGCCCGCGACCACACTCCCTTTTGAGACAAGACAAAAGTGCTTGGTAGTGGTTACCACAGTTTTTATTACACGGCATAATAATTCTCAGGTATGGATCGTTCTCCCAACCGGCTCCACACAGTGGACCACGAGCGGGCTGCTGAACCGACAGCCGAGAGCGACTCGTCAGATCCAGTTGCGTGGCGCGATCTCTCGGTGGAACCCACGTCCGCTGAGTCGGAGACAGCAGCCGGTCATATCACTGATCGGATCCGGGCACACGCGGGCGACCCACTCACAATCGAAACGGGAGCCGTGCGGGCAACGCTCATCGGTGTCCCGCAGGTGCGCGTCAACGATCTGGTCTATGCCCACCACCGCCGGCGGCTCGGCGATCCCGTCCGCGCCTGCGCGCTGTTCGATGTCGAAAACACGGGCAGTGTCCCGATCCACTGGACGACCAGGCAGACAAAATTCATCGGGACTGATAGCTACACGTACAACCGAGCGAATATCTCGCTTGATCCCGCAGCGCTTGGTGCGGGCTGTCATCCCTCGCAGGTCGACATCGAGCCGGGCTGTCGAGCACGCGTAATCGTGCCGGTCGAACAGCTGCCCGGACACGTCGACGTGGCAAAAGTCGTCCAACGGGTTGCGTTCCGTGGACGCCTCAGCACTCAGCGGCTCACGTACACTCTGTAGCGGTCGACTCGTTGTTCGGACTCTCCGAGTTATCAGCATGAGACGGCAACTGACGGTTTTTACCCCCTGACCACCGGATTAGTCGACGACGAGTTCGATAGGGTAGTCGGTACTGTTTTCATAGCCGTCGTCGGTCACGATCACGATATCCTCGATGCGGACGCCACCGACCGCCGGATCGTACAGTCCTGGTTCGACCGTGATCACCTGCCCCGCGACGAGATCGCCGCCCTCGGTGCTCAGGCTCGGTCGCTCGTGGACCGCGAGGCCGACCCCGTGGCCGGTGCTGTGGATAAAGCCGACCTCCGTCGACGGGTTGGTGCGGAACGTCGGCAGGCCAGCGTTTTCGTAGACCTCACAGGCCGCGGCGTGAACATCCGCGCCGGTGTTGCCGGGTTCGACGGCGTCGAGTGCGGCCGCCAGTGCCTGTTCGGTGAGTTCGTACCACTCGGCGAGCGTTTCGCTTGGCTCGCCCTTACAGAAGGTGCGCGTCATATCCGAGTGGTAGCCCGTCGACTTGTCCCGCGGGAAGATGTCGATGATAATCGGCTCTCCCGCATGGAGTGGGCCACTGCCGCGGTTGTGTGGGTCAGCCGCCTGCTGGCCGCAGGCGACAATCGTCTCGTCGAGCCCACAGCCATGTTTCAGAAGGGTGATTTCGATGATCTGTTTGACGCGCTCGCTGGTCAGCACGTCGCCCTCAAGCGTGAGTCGACCCTCACCGTCGACTGACGCGGCCCGAATCGCCCGTTCGGCAGCCGCCATCGCCGCCTCGTTGGCCTGCTGGGCAGTACGGATGTAGTCGAGTTCGGTTGGCGTTTTGACGGCTCGAATATCGATCAGTACGTCGTCGGTGTCGACGACGACCTCGATCCCCTGCTCGCGGAGGCCGTCGGCGGTCCCGGCCGGGAACCGCTCGGGAACTGCGACACGGTCGACGCCACAGTCGGCCAGAAACGCCGCCGTCACGCGGTAGTTGGCCTCTACTGGTCCGTAGGACTCGACTAACTCGCCTCTATTGTAGTCGACGGGGCGTTTGATCCGGTCGGCGCGGCTTTCGGTTTTCGCGCGGCCGAACTCCAAGCCCGAGACCAGAATCGAAAGGCCAGACGGCGTATAACAGGTCAAAAACGGGTCGGGGGCGTCGAACCCCGAAAGATACCGCTGGGTGGCGTCGGTGCCGTCGGCATCAAGCAGGTAGGCCGCAACGTCCAGCTCGTCGAGGTGGGCATCGAGTCGCGACAGGTCCGGGTGCATACGGACTGTTGTCGACGCCGCCCAAAGTAGTTAGCCTCGCCGAGTAGCTGATGGCCGTTCCGAGTAAAACTCTCATGTCAGTGGTGTTCGGTGTGTCTGACATAAATTCATATGTGCGGGTTCATAACAAATACACAGAATTATGCCTCCAATTCAGCGGCCGTTGATGAGCCTGATTCAGCGCGAAGTATTTGAGTCGGCAGCCCTGAAAGTCGGCATTCGGAGACTAAAATAAATGAAACTCGCAACCATCGGCGTCGGCAACGCCGGCAGCAAACTCATCGACCGGATGTTAGAGTTCGAAAACGAAACGGGCCGCGATCTGTGTCGACACGTCTTGGTGATCAACACCGCCCGGACGGATCTGGCAAAGCCGAAATACGTCCCCAAAGACCGCCGCGTGCTGATCGGCGATACCCACCAGAAGGCAAAGGGCCACGGCGTCGGCGGCGACGGCGAGGTCGGCGCGGAGGTCGCCAAAAACGATATCGACGAGATCCGCCGGGTGTTCGACGACGTCGAAATCCACGAGGTCGACGCCATTCTCGTCGCCGCCGGGCTCGGTGGCGGCACCGGCAGCGGGGCTGGCCCCGTTGTCATCGACGAACTCCAGAAGATGTACGACGAGCCGATCTACGGGCTAGGCGTGCTTCCGGGCGAGTACGAGGGTGGTCGGCCCGCACTCAACGCGGCCCGGTCGTTGCAGTCGTTTGTCACCAAGGTCGACAACTTCATCGCCTTCGACAACGACGCCTGGCGCTCTCGCGGCCAGACGGTCGAAGAGGGCTACGAGGAGATGAACCGCGAGCTCGCAACCCGAATTGTCACGCTGCTTGCGGCCGGCGAGGTCGACGACAGCGAAGTCGGCGAGAACGCGATGGATTCGAGCGACATCATGCGGACGCTGGATACGGGCGGGGTGTCATCGATCGGCTACGCCTCAAGCGATCTCGACAAACCTGACGGGCTACTCTCGAAGTACAAATCCAAAGACAAAGACGAGGAGGTCAACTCGATGGACGCAGCCAAAATCAAGGGGCTGGTCCGACGAGCGGTTAACTCCCGACTAACTATCCCGTGTGAGGTTTCGAGCGCGGACCGCGCGTTGATCGTGTTTGCGGGGCCCTCCTCGATGATTTCCCGAAAAGGGATCGAATCCGCACGAGAGTGGCTCGAAAAGGAGGCCGATACGGTCGAAGTGCTGGCGGGCGACGACCCACGCGAGGATTCGGATACGCTTGCGGCGGTCGTTTTGCTGTCGAACGTGACCGAGACCCCGCGAATCAAAGAGATCCAAAATCAGGCCGTCGACGCTCAAAACAAGATCAGAGAGTTGGATGCCGTCCGCGAGGAAGAGATCAACTCGTTGATCACTGACGATGACAATGAACTCGATCCAATCGTCTAGGGAGATCGACGCACGCCGGACGGTGGGGCCGACCGCATGAAACTCGCGTTGTTTGGAGTCGGCAACGCTGGGGTCCGGATCGTCGACCAACTGCTCGCGGCCGAACAGACGACTGGCCGCCCGTTTACCGATGGGAACGTCTTGGCGTTCAACACCACCGAGTCGACGTTTGCCGCCGCCGACCATCTCACCGACAAACAACAGGTCCTCGTCGGAGATACACATCCGAACGTACACATCCACGAAGAGCCGGCTTCGGGCGACGACGACCGCAAGGAGGGCGTCGACGGCGATGTCGAACTCGCTGTTTCGGTGGCGAACGACGATCTGCCCGAGATTCGACGCGCCCTCGATAGGGTCGACGATACCGAGGTCGACGCGGCAGTCGTCGTCGCCGGACTCGGCGGGGCTACCGGCTGTGGTGTCGGTGGTGTACTACTCGACGAACTCGCGTCGATCTACGAGATCCCGATCTACGTGCTCGGGGTGTTGCCAACGAGTGCCGAATCCGACCGACGCGCCTGGACAGCCGCCCGCGCGATCCGAACGTTCGTCCCGATGGCCGACGCCGTCATCCCGATCGACAACGAGTCGTGGACACGGCGGTTCGACGAGGAGGGCTACACCGAGATCAACGACGCGATCGCGACCCGGTTTATGTCGCTGTTTGCGGCTGGAGAGGCCGAACGGGCGCAGCTGTCGGAGGTACGGATAGATCCGAACGACATCATTCGAACGCTCGGGGTCGGAGGAGTCTCGACAATCGGCTACGCGAAGACCGAGCTCGAAAGCGAGCCAGACGGCTGGCTGGCCCGTCTCCGTCGACTGCTGGTCGACGTTCCAGAGCCGGAGCCACAGACCGACGCCGCCTCGATCAAACAGCTGGTCCAGCGGGCGGTCGAATCGGAGCTAACGCTGCCATGTGATATCGAGACGGCCGACCGAATCCTCCTGATCCTTGCCGGACCGCCGGAAGAACTCTCACGGAAAGGGTTCGAAACCGGGCGGTATCTGCTCGAAGAAGAGACCGGTACCGTCGAGATCCTGGCGGGAGACGAACCGCTGCCGGATGCAACACAGGTTACGGCGACGGTGCTACTGGCGAACGTAACTGGTGTCCCGCGAATCGAACAGCTCCAACAGCGAGCAGTTGCCTTCCAAAACAATGAGAACGACGAGGCCAAGACGGACCGATCCACACCGGACGACGCAGCTGACGACCACGGCTTTCAGTTCGACGAGTCGACCGACCCCGAAGCGTTGATCAAAGAAGCCGAAGCGACCGACGGCGACACAGTCGATGATGGTGGAGATGCAGTCGACGACGATGATCAATCCGAGGGCGCTGGAGAGGCAGACGATGACGTCAGTGATGCAGGCGACGACGAGACAG